>JAIRKX010000110.1 GCA_031259805.1 Prevotellaceae bacterium
TCGATTCATCCCCTTATTCGTCCCTACGCACGGGAAATATTTTACTTTACTCTGTGTATCAATGATTGCCGTTTTTAAAAATTAACTAAATAATTTAATCAAAAAATTTGATGCAAAGATAATACAAGTTTGTTGATATTTCCAAATATTTCATCATAGAAAAATGGCTACATCTGATGTTTCGATTACAATACGACCCCTACAAACTTTTTCACTATTTTAATAATCAATCGAATGCCCGAATTTTAAGAAGCGACTACATAGGACTTGTCTGCTGGTCTGGCTGAAACTATAGTTTCAGCCAGACCACTATTAGAATAACGGCTCTGCCACTATTAGAATATGTGCCCTGCCACTATTAGAATATGTGCCCTGCCACTATTAGAATATGTGCTCTGCCACTATTAGAATATGTGCTCTGCCACTATTAGAATAACGGCTCTGCCACTATTTGAATAACGGCTCTGCCAGTATTAGAATAACGGCTCTGCCATTATTAGAATAACGGCTCTGCCATTATTAGAATAACGGCTCTGCCACTATTAGAATATGTGCTCTGCCACTATTAGAATATGTGCCCTGCCAATACTATAGTATCACAGAGGGGCTATCGCCCGCTTGTCATATCCTTCACCCTACACTCCGTCCATCCGTATTCTCCACTGCATCGGGAACAAATTGTTCGTTCGGTGGCCGATTTTTTTTGCGAAGCCAAGCGGCAGGTTGTCGTATGTAACAAGCAGATAACCGTTGGGGGCATCGGGAAAATGGATGTTTTCGCGTCGCAGGTAGCGAATGGCTTCCGGCAACGAGAGCGTAACGCAAGGAAATGCCTCCCGTCGGCATGCTATAGATAACGCCAGAGCAGTGGTGGGCGTCGTGTCGTTTCCTTTTCGCTCGCCCGCTGGCACGCCGGCCTGAAGGACGGGCAAGTGCGCTAACAGTTGTGCTATTGCCGACTGTTGCGCTTGCGGGAGGGCGTAGATTAGGCGGTTTTTAAGCATCGGCACAAATGCGCCGTGCAGCCATCGCCCAATTTGCGCCACGTCGAGGGCAGCGGTTGCCGGACGGGGCGTTTTTATCGCTTTCAGTGGATGGGGCGTATGGGGCGATCGTTTTTGCAGCACGCTTATAAAAAATCCTTCGCCTTGTAGCCGATGCGGGTAAAAACGGTAGCCGGAATCGCTTTCGACAATGCCCCATGCCGGATCAAGCGGCAACGGTAGACACTCAGCGCCCAACTGCCGGACGATCCATTGCACCGTCTCTTCGTTTTCGTGGCGGTTGAACGTGCAGGAACTGTATACGACGATGCCGCCGTCGCGTAGGGTGTCCCATGCGTCGGCAACGATACATCGTTGACGGTCGGCGCAGCGTTGTACGTTCGCCTCGCTCCATTCGTGCACGGCCTCCAACTCTTTGCGAAAAAGCCCCTCGCCAGAACAAGGTGCATCAACCAGCAGCAGGTCGAAGAAGGCGGGCAGGGCGGCGAATTGCTTCGGGTCAGCGGTGGTTACTACCACATTCGGGGCGCCCCATTTGACAAGGTTCTCCAGCAGAATGGCTGCACGGGAGCGAATGACTTCGTTGCTCACCAGTAGCCCGTCCGCCGGGAGGAGCGAGGCGAGCAGCGTCGATTTCCCTCCGGGGGCAGCGCATAAATCCAACACGCGGCAGCGCTCGCCTAACGACGACAGGATGCCGGTCAGTTGCGCCACGGCCATTGATGAGGCTTCCTGCACGTAATATGCGCCGCCATGCCACAGCGGATCGAGCGTAAAGACAGGGCGGTCGGGCAGGTACACGCCGGTATTGCACCATGGTACACGAGCGGCCGCCGCCGGCAACGCCCGTTTCGCTTTGTTATAACGGATACTCACCGGTGGCGACGTTCGCAATGCCCGCAGTAACGCGCCGGCATCAACGCCGGGCAATCCGTCCAGTGACTGCTCAAAAGCAATGGGAAATGACGTTTCGTTCATTCTCCTTTTTTTGCAAAAGTAAGAAAAAGCGTAAAGCGTGTCCACAGCGTAAAATGTGGATACAGGATAGAGTTGAAATAACGGTCGATTGTAGCAAAACAATAGTTGTTTTTCGTGAAAACGTAGCTACCGATGCACTACACGGCCTTCCGATTGTTGTGAAGCGAACGCTTTACGCCTTATGCATCACGACAAAAATCCCAGCAGGATGCCTGCGGCTACGGCGCTGCCAATTACGCCGGCGACATTCGGCCCCATGGCGTGCATGAGCAGGTAGTTGGTTTTATCGTATTCCAGTCCTACATTGTTCGATACGCGGGCACTGTCGGGAACAGCCGATACGCCGGCATTGCCGATGAGTGGGTTGATTTTGTTCCCTTCTTTCAAAAACAGGTTGAAGAATTTTACAAACAATACACCGGCGGTGGTGGCGATAACAAACGAGATCGCACCCAGAAGGAATATTTGTATCGAACGAAATTGCAAAAATTTGTCGGCTTGCGTCGAAGCGCCAACGGTGAGTCCAATGAGGATGGTTACAATGTCGATGAGCGGGCCGCGAGCTGTTTCGGCCAGCCGGCGCGTAACACCGCATTCTTTGAGCAGGTTGCCGAAGAAGAGCATCCCCAGCAACGGAATCCCCGACGGTACTAAGAAGGCCGTCAGCAGAAAGCCGATAATCGGGAAGATGATTTTTTCGCGTTGCGAGACGGCGCGCGGGGGGCGCATCCGAATCAATCGTTCTTTTTGGGTCGTAAACAAACGCATGACCGGTGGCTGTATGACCGGCACTAATGCCATGTACGAATAAGCCGACACGGCAATAGCTCCAAGTAAATCCGGCGCGAGCCGTCCCGAGAGGAAAATAGCGGTAGGCCCGTCAGCGCCACCGATGATACCGATAGCGCCGGCTTCGTTGGCCGGAAAGCCAAACATCAACGCCAGCCCGTACGCGCCGAAAATACCAAACTGCGCCGCCGCGCCGATCAACATCAGTTTAGGATTGGAGATGAGCGCCGAGAAATCGGTCATTGCGCCGATACCAAGGAAAATCAGCGGCGGATAGAACCCAAGCCGTACGCCCTGATACAGGATATTCATCACCGACCCCTCTTCGTAGACGCCGATCGAAAGGCCTTCAAGGAACGGAATGTTCCCGATGATAATTCCAAAACCGATAGGGACTAACAGCATCGGCTCCCAGTCTTTGGTAATGGCCAGGAAGAGGAACAGCAGCCCGATCAAAATCATGACTACATGGCCAAACGAGAAGTTGGCAAAAGCCGTGTATCCGAAGAATTGTTGCAGGTTATCCCACAAGAAAGAGAAAAATGCGTTCATGTCAGCCGATGGTTATAAGTTCCGCTCCTTCGAGCACCGAATCGCCCTTCGCTACTTTAATGGCCGTTACTTTGCCGTCGCAGGTGGCTTCAATGCTATTTTCCATTTTCATGGCTTCGAGCACTAACAGTTTTTGTCCCGCTTTGACGGCCGCGCCAACGGTCACATCGACCGACAGGATGACGCCCGGCAGCGGCGATTTGATCGCTACGCCCGTGCCGCCGGCAGCCGCCGGTTTAGATACGACCGGCGCTCCCACGGCATTGACCGGCGCGGCGACCGGCGGATTAATCTTCGCCGTCGGTTTCATCGGACGGTCAACCTCTACCATGTAAAGCGTTCCATTGACTTCTACTTCAATCGAAGTCGCTTCGGCCTGTCCGATTACCACATTGTAATCAGTGCCGTTAATTTTTAAATTATATTCTTTTCCCATTTTTTAGCTTTTTTTTGTTGGATGATTACCGAATACGGTTTTGGTATGGGGAGGCATTTGGCGCAAGCCGTAAATTTTTGAACTCCATGGCGTGTACTGCCGTTTTACGTTGCGGAATGTGAGGATCGTGTTTTCGACGTCATGCACTTCGCCCTGCTGGAAATAGAGGTGCATGGCGGTCGCTATCGCGGCATACACTTCGCCGGGGATTTCACCCTCGTGCGATACGATGCCGGCGCGGACGGCTTTTTTCCGTCCCGACTTGACGGATGCCCGCCCGATTTGTTTAAATATTAAATACAGCATGATGAGCGCGACGAACACTACCGACATGGCCGTCATCGCCATGATAATGCCTACCGGGTCAAATTCCTTGAATCGTTGCGCCGCCGCCTCGCTATCGAGAATTACGTTGTTGCTGCTGGGCGTGGTTTTTATCAGGAACGCCCAACCGTTGTCGCCGCCAATTGTTTCGCCGTCCATCAGCCGTCCGTACGACACGTTTTCGACGGGATAGTGTGGGATGCTTCCTTTCACCATCACTTGATTGCCCTTGGTACCGGCAATATAGTCCATGACGAGAAAAGGCCCGTCGCCGATAGGGAAGCGCAAGCTGTCTACAATATTACGTCCGTTGCTGCTGGTAAAATATAGCACGTCAGTTTCCGTCAAGGTAAAATTGACGTGGAACGTTCCGCGTAGCGGCATATTATCCGCCCACAACACGACATGCTGGCGTGGTTTGATTTTCGTCAGCACATCGCCTTTCGGGATACGGTATTTTTTCAGGTTGTTGCGGTCGTTCGACAGGTAGCAACCGCCGATGTCCACCGTGCCGCGCGAGGTATTGAACAATTCAATCCAGCCGTGCTTGTGCCCGTAGTCGTCTTCGTAGTCGTCGTTGTTGATCACCAATATTTCATTGATGCGCATATCCGACTGGCTTTGCGCCGCCGCTTGCCCGCCTGCCAAAAGAAGACACCCCGCCAATAAAAATAGGTACAATCTCTTATCCATTTTAATTCCTAATTCTTAATTCCTAAATTACAAAGGCAGGTTATCGTGCTTTTTCGCGGGATTGACCAGTTTTTTGGTGGCCAGCTGCTGCAGCGCACGGATGATGCGGAAGCGGGTATTGCGTGGTTCAATCACATCGTCGATGTAGCCGTATTTGGCGGCATTGTAAGGGTTGGCAAATGCGACGCGGTATTCCTGTTCTTTTTCTGCGGCAAATTTGACGGAATCGGCAGCGGCGGCGGTTTCTTTGCCGTACAGCACTTCAATTGCGCCCGAGGGACCCATGACGGCAATCTCAGCTGTCGGCCATGCATAATTAATGTCGCCGCGCAAGTGCTTGCTGCTCATCACACAATACGCACCTCCATAAGACTTGCGCAGGGTAACCGTAACTTTTGGGACGGTGGCTTCGCCAAAGGCATAGAGCAATTTTGCGCCGTGCAGGATAATGCCGCCGTACTCCTGTTGCGTGCCAGGCAAGAAGCCCGGCACGTCGACCAGCGTTACGATCGGGATGTTAAACGCATCGCAGAAGCGCACGAATCGCGCGGCTTTCCGCGACGAGTTAATGTCGAGACAGCCGGCCAGAATTTTGGGCTGGTTGGCCACAATCCCTACCGACATGCCATTGAAGCGGGCAAAGCCGACAATCATATTTGGGGCATACTCTTTATGCACTTCCAAAAACTCGCCATTGTCGACAATGCCGCCGATGACCTGATACATGTCGTACGGTTTGTTGGGGCTATCGGGGATAATATCGTTCAGCGCGTCCTCCAGCCGGTCGATCGGGTCGTTGCAGGGTTGTAGCGGCGCTTCTTCGAGGTTGTTTTGCGGCAGGTAGCTCAGTAGTTTTCGAATCAGCTTCAATCCGTCTTCTTCGGTGTCAACCGCAAAATGTACGACACCGCTTTTCGAGGCGTGAACGCTTGCGCCGCCCAGTTCCTCCTGTGTTACATCTTCGCCCGTTACGGTTTTTACCACTTTTGGGCCGGTGAGGAACATGTAGCTCGTGCCTTTGGTCATAATGTTAAAGTCGGTGAGCGCCGGGGAATACACTGCCCCGCCGGCGCACGGGCCGAAGATGGCAGAGATTTGCGGTACAACGCCCGAGGCTAAAATATTACGTTGGAAAATCTCGGCATAGCCCGCCAATGCATTCACTCCTTCCTGTATACGCGCGCCGCCGGAGTCGTTCAGACCAATAACCGGCGCCCCCATTTTCATGGCCTGATCCATAATTTTGCAAATTTTCATTGCAAAACTTTCGGACAACGAGCCACCGAAGATGGTAAAATCCTGCGCAAATACATACACCAGCCTTCCGTCGATCGTTCCGTAGCCGGTTACTACGCCGTCGCCGAGGAAGGTACTGTCCTGCATGCCGAAATACGTGCAACGATGCGTTACGAACATGTCAAATTCCT
>JAIRKX010000118.1 GCA_031259805.1 Prevotellaceae bacterium
CTAATTTTTTATCATAATAACCCAATCCATTCATGTATTCATCTTACTTAATCAAGCACATAACGCTATTTCCCGGACAGGGTTCATGGCTTTGTCAAGGGAGGAGTATATGCGCACCGATGCACGTACCGGTTGCGTGCCTAAGCATGACCGAAGGGCCACTCCCAATGGGGCGGCCGGATTCATTTCGGATAACCTTCTGCCCGTCCTGCGACAGGCTAATGGAGCGGGACGGCGGATCTTACGCTCCCGAGGAAAATGCTGACTATAGAGTATACGCCGGCAATATTCCGGGCAAAAGTAAATGGCATGAGCAGGAGTGGCATCTCGACAGCGGTCAGATAACCATGTTAGATATATTGACGACCAATGCTACCGTTGCTTAAACAGTTAAACAAGTATACACCTAAACAGTTAAACAACCCAATAGTTAAACAGTTAAACAATTCAACAGAAAAGATGAAAGCACCAAAATTTTTGAGAACCTTTGTGTTCGTTGCGCTGCTGAGCGGCGCTGTAACAACGATGGTTTCCTGCAGTGAGGATGACGACAACGGCGGGATAACCGAATTTGGAACGGTTACGGGTACTGTAACCGATGAGTATGACGGCGCGCCGATTGACGGCGTGACGGTAACAGCTACTATTACCGATGAGACCGGGCGTGCAACGCCGATCGGAACGTCGGTAACGACCGGCTCCGACGGGAAATATACGCTCCCCAACGTGCCGGTGCGGATTGTGTCTGTGTCGTTTGCTAAAACGGGCTGGGAGACGCGGAGCGTCGCGCTTACGGCCGCTAAGTTTACCAATAGCGCGGCTACAGTGAATATCGGCCTGCGTAATGCATCGCTGAAGATTACGGGTACGGTGCTCGACGGCAAAAACCACGGCGCGCCGCTGGCCGGCGTTGAAGTGTCGGTAGGGTCAACAGGATCGGACGTAACCGGCGCCGACGGCCGCTATACGATCGAAAACCTCGCCACCGACGACTATGTGATTACCTTTACGAAGGCGGCCTATCCGGTGATTATCCGTGATATACCGGCATCCGCTTTTGTTGGAGGCGTGGCTACGCTCAACATTACAATGGGCGGCGAGGAACTGCTGCGCGGCAAAACCGCCGACGACCTGCTGATGGCCGACAAGTGGTATTATAATGAGTACCGCGGCGGGCGCAATGCCGATAACTATCCTCACTTCGACTGGTCGACCAACTACATGGGGTCAAATGAGTATATCGGGGACTTTGAAGAGCAGAACGAAGGCTCGACCCTGCGTCCGCGCAACGACGCTGCCGACCAAGCCAACCCTGCCAACCTCGATGTGTTCGACACCTATACCTACGGTAGCAAACTTATTACGGAAGACAACAAAATCATGACCGTCAGGGTGCGCACCCATCAAGGTACCCCCGAAGACCCGGCTGTCTGGGGCGTGCAGGTCATCGACCTGAACGCGCCGACACCAGTGGCTGTGAAAATCGGCGGAAACCGGACGCACGGATCGGGCGACTATGCCGACTACTATTTCGACCTGAGCGACTACGTCAACAAAGAAGTCATTATTGCCGTGGGCATCTATCGCGCCCGCACGGGCGACTACTGGAAGCAGCTTGTGCTGCGTTCCTTCCGCTTTGCGAGCCAAAACTCCGTCGGCTATAACTGGCTCCCCGGCGAATCGGTTCTCCCCGACTGGCAATTGCCCCTCGAAGCCGTGCGCTCGACGATGGTACATACCAAAAAATCGTTTACCGGCATAAGCCCCGTGAGCGGCGACCGCAATAACTATATCGCAGCCTACCAGTCGTGGCGAACGGTCTCCCATATCGGAAAGGAATGGACGTTCATGCCGCTGTTTAAAGACCCCGAACCGTTTGCCGGAGAAGGGTTTGTGATGAAAACCCGCAGTGATGCACCGGTTAATCTCCAAGTGCCCGAAGCCTATTTCTACGCGAAGTTTGCCATTGCCGCAGGCCAAAACAACCTGACGCTCAAGACTCGTAACTCTACCAGCAGTTGCTGCCCCGACGGCCGTTATACGTATTTTAAACTAACGGCCATCACCGAATCGGGCGCGGTAACCCACCTTCAACCCGTCTCCAATACGGCTGACGAGGCATACGCGGCTGGTGAGGGCTGCTGGAGGTTTAAGCACACCCGGGGAGGCGTCAGCGACCCGAACACCTACGCCTCGTTTGTATATGACTTGTCGCAATTCAATGGCAGTAATGTCGTACTGTGTCTTGGCGTATTTCAGGGCGTAATAAATACCAGCGAAAACAAAGTATTTATTTACAGTATCGACCTGCAATAAAAAAAACTCTGTGAATCCCCTGTGTCGCCCGTTGTTAAAAATGTTACACCGGACGGGCGGCACGGAGGCGACACGGGGAAAGAAAAATCATCCTGTAAATTTTACACAATGAAAATGAAATTGAAATACTTCCTATCCGTCATGCTGGTCGTTTTTTGCAGTGTGGCGCTGGCCGCCTGTAAAAGCGACGGAGAGCCTGAACCCGATCCCGGAACAGGGAACGGCCCTACCCCCGGCACGGAGAACTACGCCGAGCAAAACCTGCTCCGCGCAATCGAAATTGCCGATGCCGCCTTCGAAAACCACTTTGAAGGCAATACCATGAAAATGGCGCGCTACTACAACCCCTACACCGGCGTACGCTCAAGCGAAACCGGCAGTATCTGGATGTACACCGCCGCCATCGAAGCGGTCAACGCCGTGCTGCATGGCCTCAAAGCCTTAAAGGACGACGGCCAGCCGATGCTCTACAACAACCATTTCGACCGCTACGCCGAACAACTGTACAAGCTCTACGACGCCGCCGACTTCTACCTCGGAACGTTCTCGCTGGTATCGTACACGCAGACGAAAAGCTGGTCGGTATATGCCGTCAACCGCGCCAGCAATAAAGGCGCCGCAAACGTTACGGGCGTCCTCAATGTCTACGACGACCAGATGTGGCTTGTCCGCGAATACGTCGAAGCCTATAAACTGACAGGCAAGGAAGAGTATCTGGCGAAAGCCGAATACCTGACCGAGTATGTGCTCGACGGCTGGGACTGCACTCGCGCAAGCAACAGCGAAGAACGCGGCGGCATCCCCTGGGGGCCGGGCTATGTAACCAAGCATTCGTGCAGCAACGGCCCGATGGTCAGCCCGCTCGTGTGGCTGTACGAACTCTACAAAGACCGTAACGACGAAATCGAATACCGCTACATCGACGCCACCGACCGGCAAACGCGCCGCTCGGAAATGCGCAAAAAAAGCGAGCATTATCTCGACTTCGCCAAACGGATCTATGCATGGCAAAAACGCTACCTGCTGCGCCCCGATAATGGTGTATACGACGACATGATGGGCGGCTGCTCGCCCGGAAGCCCCTCGACCGAGCGCATCAACGGCGTGACCTACCGTCGCGGTATTACCTGTAACGACCGCGTGGGGCCGCCGATTACCTACAATTCGGGCACAATGCTCTCGGGCGCTGCCGACTTGTACCGCGCCACCGGCGAAGCCACGTACCTGAACGATGCAAAGGACCTGGCTGATAAAAGTTTTAACCACTTCGCCACCCTCGGCCAAACCAAACCCGGCTACTACACCTACGACCTCAGCGGCTTCCGCAACTGGTTTAACGGTGTGCTGATGCGCGGGTATGCCGACATCTATTCCGCGTACCCCAACGTGAGCATATGCCTGAAAAGTTTTCAGGACAACCTCGACTACGGGTACAAGAACTACCTGTATAAACATGTTCTCCCCACGAACCTGTTAGTAGGCTGGAGCCGCGAGGCAAGCAACAACAACGTCGAAGGCATGTTTGCTTTCGCTTTTGCGGCAGAATACGCCGTATTAGCTAAATATGAAATGGAAAAAGAATAACCTCAATCAGATTTACTATGTTAAAAAATCACACTCAATGCATGCGATACTTAGGGATAAGTATCCTCGTTATCCTCGCCGCCGGCGTAACGCCGCTCACTCTGTGGGCGCAAAACCGTACCGTTACGGGGATTGTAACCGACGCTAAAGGCGAGCCGTTGACCGGCGCCGCCGTCAGCGTAAAAGGCGCGGCCGTAGCAGTTCTCACTGCATTCGACGGTCGCTATTCGATTGAAGCGCCCGCAGGCGCTACGCTTGTATTCTCGTTCATCGGCTACCTGTCGCAGGAAGAACCGGTAGACGACCGCGCGGCGATCAACGTCGCCCTGCGCGAAGACAGGCAGATGCTCGATGAAGTCGTCGTCGTAGGCTACGGCACCCAACGCAAAGCGTCGCTCACCGGCGCCGTGTCGGGCGTCAAAGGCGAAGAAATGCGGCAGACGAAGAATGAGAACCCGCAGAACATGATCACCGGTCGTATTGCCGGCGTGCGGGTATGGCAAAAGAGCGCTGAACCCGGCGCCTATAACAACAACTTCGACATCCGCGGGATGGGATCGCCATTAGTGATCATTGACGGTATTCCCCGCTCAATGGACGACTTCCAGCGAATCAACCCGAACGACATTGAAGACATCTCGGTGTTGAAGGACGCCACCGCCGCTATCTACGGCGTGCGCTCGGGAAATGGCGTTGTGCTGGTAACCACCCGCCGCGGAAGCACCGACGGCAAGGCTAAGGTACGGTACAACGGCGCCTTTACGCTCCAGCAGCCATCGGGCATGCCCGAACTGGCCGACGTATATGAAACCATCGCCATCTACAATGAAAAGTCGATGAATAATATCTCCGGCGGAAGCATTGTCTACGATGACGACTTTGCCGAATCCTACCGCAACGGCACCCGCCGGACGACGGACTGGAACGAAGAGGTGTTTGCCAGCGTCGCGCCGCAAACGCAACACGACCTGAGCATCACCGGCGGTACCGACAAGGTGCAGTACTACGTCGGCATGGGCTATTTCTCGCAGGATGGCTTTTTCAAATCGGGCGACTTAAACTACAACAAGTTTAACGTCCGCTCGAACATCAGCGCCAAGCTGCTCGAAGGGCTGACGCTCGACCTCAACCTCAGCGGCGTCGCCGACCAGCAAAACAATCCCTATTCCCGCACTATTGATATTATCCGCAGCTACTGGCGTCAGGGCGTGCTTTTCCCCGCCTACGTCGACCCGGAAAATACCATGCTCAACTACGAAGGCATAGAACTGCAGGAAAACGCCGTGGCCATGATGACCTCCGACGTGTCGGGATACCGGAAGTACAACAAGAAAATATTCCAGTCGTCCGCCGCCCTCAACTACGACATCGGCACGCTCGTCGACGTATTGAAAGGCCTGTCGGCAAAAGTCATGTTCAGCTACGACTACCGGCTGGAAAATAATTCGACCTATCGCAAGGAATACTACCAGTATGCCGTCAATACGGTTACACAGGCCTACGAACCGGCGCTGTTCAACGCCAGCTCGCCCAGCCGAATGTACCGCGAAATGCGCGACAAGGAGCAAACCCTCGGCCAGTTCCTGCTGAACTACGACCGCACCTTCGGCGGAAAGCACCGCGTAACAGGACTCCTCGGATGGGAATTTCAGAAAACCAGTACCGACAACTTCTATGCCCAGCGCAACCTCGCCTTTAGCTCCGACCGGCTTTCCGCCGGAACCGAAGAAGATCAGGTAGGTTCTATGTACCCCACCCTGAACGACTACTATACCCTGACCTACGCCGCACTTCTCGGACGCGTCCACTATGCCTTTGACGACCGCTACTTGGTCGAAGCCCAGTTCCGCTACGACGGCGGGTCGAAGTTTGTAGAAACGAAACGCTGGGGCTTCTTCCCCTCGTTCTCGGCAGGCTGGCGCATTTCGGAAGAACCGCTGTTTAAGGCCACGGAAGCGCTCTCGTTTATCGACCAACTCAAACTGCGCGTCAACTACGGCGAATCGGGACACGATGGCGACTTAGAGTACGACTGGATTACCGGCTACGTCTATCCCGACGACAACAGCAACCAGGCCAGCGGTTACTACAATCAACATGTACCCGGCTATATCTTCGACCTGTATACGCTCGGCGTCAAGACAACGCCGCTGCCCAACAGGGAAAGCACTTGGTATGCCATACGCACCTTAGACATCGGGATTGACTTTGAAGCATGGAACGGCCTGTTCGGATTTTCGATCGACTACTTCAACCGCCTTCGCGAAGGAAGGTTTGCCCGCCGTACGGGCGACCTGCCCACCGTCGTCGGCGCTACCGCTCCCCGCGAAAACCTCAACAGCGACCGCCAGTTTGGTATCGACCTCGAATTGTCGCACCGTCATAACATCGGCGATTTCCAGTACAGAGTCAAAGGCATTGCGACCATTACCCGCCAAAAGTATTTAACCGCCGTGCAAAATGGCCCCTATGCGAATTCATACCGCAAATGGCGCGACGATAACCTCAACAACCGCTATCAGGGAGTACAGTTCGGCTACGAAGGAAACGGACGCTTTACCGACTGGAACGACATCCGCACCTACGACCTCTACCATGAACGCGGCGTACTGCCGGGCGACTATAAATATATCGACTGGAACGGCGACGGCGAAATCAACGGCCTCGACGAACATCCTATCGCCTTCGACCAGACGCCGTGGCTCAACTTCAGCCTCAACCTCGAAGCTTCGTGGAAGAACTTCGACGCCGCCATCCTGCTGCAAGGTTCGGCCTTAGGTTCCATGCAGTATCAGGAACCGCTGTACAACATCTGGGGTTCCAACGGCGGCGGCGTGCTCACGCAGTACCTCGACCGCTGGCATCCCGCCGACCCCTTAGCCGACCCCTACGACCCCGCGACCGAATGGATCGAAGGGTACTATGGCTACACGGGGCATTACCCGACGGCTAACTCGACCTTCAACCGCGTCAGCACCGCCTACCTCCGCCTCAAGAGCGTCGAGTTGGGCTATACCCTGCCGCGAATCAAAGCGCTCTCGGCGATGAACCTGCGGGTGTTTGTCAACGCCTACAACCTGCTGACCATTACCGGCGTCAAATTTGTCGACCCCGAACATCCCGAAGACGAACTGAGCCGCCTCTATCCGCTTAATAAAACTTACACCGTAGGGCTTTCCCTTTCGTTTTAAGAACTATGAATCATTTAAAACAAATGCAATATGAAAAAGATTTATAAAATAGCACTCCTCGGCCTTCTTCTGATCGCAGGCTCCTGCTCGGACTACCTCGATGAACCGCCGAAATATCTTGTAACAGACGAAGACCTGCTGTCGAACGACGCCGGCCTGAAAATCTACACGGCGCGCATGTACAGCTACCTGCCCATCGAAGATTTTAAATACTTGGGCAAATGGGGCTTTAATTTTAGCTCGTGGCTGGGCTCCTTCGGCGTCGAAGCTACCGGCGAAGCGCTGACCCGTGACGATTTCTGCCGCTCCTTTACGGGTGAAGACACGCCTTACTGGGGCATGGCATTTACCCTGCTGCGCGACGCAAATTATCTCATCGAAAATTTGCCGAAGTATCGGGAAAATTTTGCCGAGCCGCTGTATAACCAGCATCTGGGACAGGGCTACTTTGTCCGCGCCTTTGTATTCTATGCCATGGCGCGGCGCTTTGGAGGCGTCCCCTTAGTTACATGGGTGATGGAATACCCGAACGAAAAAGAAGCCCTCGAAGTGCCACGATCCACCGAAGAAGAAACATGGGATCAGGTACTGGCCGACTTCGACCGCGCAGCGGAACTGCTGCTGCCTGCCAGCCCGACAAAAAACATGGCGAACAAATTTGTCGCTCTCGCGTACAAATCGGAAGCCATGCTTTATGCCGGATGCGTAGCCAAATACAACCAGACAGTATCAGGCAACCTGACCGGCTTCGGGCAGAAAACAGGCGTCCGCGTCATCGGCTTTGACCCCAACACATGGCAAGCCGCTTCCAAACGCTACTTCAAGGAAGCCTACAAAGCCGCAAGGCAAGTAATGACCGACGGCGGATACTCGCTATATAAGAAAGCATGGTCGGCCACCGACCGTGAAAAGCAGTATCAAAACATGATTGATATGTTCAACGACCTGAGCAGCCCCGAAAACATTTTCGTCCGCGAATACGAATACCCGACCGTAACGCACGGGATCGATGCGTACAGCAGCCCGTTCATTTTCCGCGCGCCGCTATCGGCCGGCACCTGCCCGACGTTGGACTTCCTCGAACTCTTCGACGGATTCGACCGCTACCCCGACGGCACAGTCAAAGTAACCTCCGGCAACTCCAACACGCAAGGCAGCTACCTGCTGTACGACTCGCCGATGGACTTCTTTGCCAATGCCGAGCCGCGTTTGCGCGCCTATGTCATTTTCCCGGGCGACCGGTTTAAAGGAGAGAACATCATCGTCCGCGGCGGCGTCTACACCGGCGCCACGCCGATTACCCCGCTGTTCACCGACTACTCGTATGCGTCGTTCGATACCCGTTACCAGCACGCGAGCGCCTACACCGGCACTCCTCGCCGGTTGTTCCTTAGCCCGAACACAGGCGCCAGTCAGGTAAAAATTGACGGCGTTGCCGACCCGGAAACCGGCGAAACGCCCATGCTGGCCTCCGGCGCAAACGGGCCATTCTATGAAAACGGCGAAGCTACTATCACCGGATTTTACCTCCGTAAATGGCTGAAAGATGACCCGTCGTTCAGTGCCGGCGAAGGAAAATCCGACCAGCCATTCATCCTCATGCGCTATGCCGACGTGCTGCTCAACGCCGCCGAAGCCGCCATCGAACTAACCCTCGCCGGCGAATCCTCGCCCGACGGCTCCGACATGATTCAGGTAGCTACTACGGCCATTAACGACATCCGCGAACGCGCAGGAGCCACGCTCCTCACCGGCAACCTGCCGTCGAACGAAGACGGGCGAAACACCGTACGCAAAGAACGCCGCAAAGAACTGGCGTTCGAGCACAAAACCAAATGGGACTTGCGGCGCTGGCGTGTATCGCACTACGAAGGACGAGACGGATTCTGGGGCGAAGCCCGAAACAAAGACACCTACAGCAATACCACAAGCTTCCGCTTCCGCGGACTGTATCCGTTCTACTCGTCGGTAGCCCGAAAGTATTTCTTCGACGCCCGCTTCCAGTGGGTTTCCCCGAAAACATTCTCCTACGGCCCGCTTGACTACTATTTTGCAATCCCGAGCGGCGAAGTAACCAAGAGCGAGGTCATTGACCAGCAACCGAACCGGTAATTTATGAATATTTAAAATGAATAGCATATGAAAAAGATAGTATTTTATACATTATTATGTGCCGTCGCTTGTACGTTCGGCGCATGTGAGTTGTTTAAGCTGGATAACTACGATGAGCCGGCTGAAACGCTGCAAGGCGTAGTGGTCGACGTCGCCACCGGCGAGCCGGTACTGACCGACCAGGGCAGCGAAGGCATTCGCATCCGCCTGACCGAACTCAGTTGGACAGGCGTCGAAACGCCGGATCATAATCCCGATTTCTACTGTCGTCCCGACGGAACATTCCGGAACACCAAATTGTTCAAAGGAACCTACAACATCCGTATCGACGGCCCGTTTATTCCCCTCATCCGGGAAGACGACAGGGGAGTCCCATTGGCTGATGAAAGCCAAACGATCGAAATCAGTGGCGTAACCGAAGTCAGGTTCGAGGTACAACCCTTCCTTAAAGTGGAATGGATAGGCGAACCGGTAATAGGTAACGGAAAGATCACGGCACAGGTGCGTGTTACGCGCGCCGTCTCGGAAGCGGACTTCCGCGCCAAGATCGAACCCATGGGCGGATACGAAAGCGCGTTCCTGAACGTAACCGACATTCAGTTATTCGTCAGCTACTCGTCGAGCGTAGGCTACCGTGCCCGCGACGAACGCTGGTCGAACAAGATTGAATATGCTGGCTCCGCGTTCAATAGCCTGCTGGGAGCACCGATTGCGATCCAGTCTGTCGGCACAATACCGTCGGGGCGGACGGTCTTTATCCGCGCCGCCGCACGCATCAACTACGACACCCCCGCCGCCAGCGGCACCCGTCGCTGGAACTACAGCGAACCGATAGAGGTAATCGTACCGTAGTTTTTAGTAAACAGTTGCAGTAGGGAGCACGGTTCGCGTGCCCCCGCAAAGCAAAACGGTCTGTATGGAAATATACAGGCCGTTTTTTTAATAGTTAATGATGAAAGTACGAGGGCGAAGGAATTTAAGAACCCTGCTTGTCGCAATTTCCAATTCCTAATTCAATCGTCCGGCGCGTCATTAAAGGTACAATAAAGTCCTACGCCGCAGGAAACCTTCCCGACGACGAAAAGTACGTTTCCTACACTGTAGGAAACCTTCCTGACGGCGAAAAGTACGTTTCCTACATTGTGGCAGGGTAGCTACGCAGGCAATCTGTACCCTGTAGCGGCCTCTTTTCAACCAAATAAACGCGGCCGGTATTGCTATCGGCCGCGTTTAGAATCAATGATCAATCCCTATTCTACCGCCTGCAATACGTTCATCGCTTCCAGCAGGGTGCAGCCGGAGACACATGTCTGACAACTGACCGACCCTGCGGGACAGTCAGTGCAAGCTTTTGCACTCGCCGTAGGAGGATTATTCCAAGCGTCGCTGAAGAACGAATGGTAGTCTCCTTCTTTGGTCGTGCCTTGTGTCCAGAGCGTCATGGCGTTTTTTACCATAAAAGTATGGAACTGCTGCCGCTTGTCTTTGTCTACATTCGTATCATTTATGAGTTTTACGAAGTAGCGTATGAATATGCCCTTGAACAGACCGCCGTCGCCGCTTCCTTCGCTGCGCAGGATGCCGTTCGCTTGATCATACGGAGCGCCGGCGGTCGTGGCGCGCTCGGCAAGACGTACCGCATCGTTGAGGTAGGTTTGAGAGCCGGTAATCTTGTACAGTTCGTGCGCCGTGCCGAGTACTGTGCCTACGTTATAGGATAATGATGTTCCACCGGCGACATTGTTGTTGTTGATGTTGTCGAGCACATCGAAGTTGGCGTTTATCAGTACGGCTTTGAGCCATGCGTATATCCGTTCGGCGTCGGCCTTGTACTTTGCTTTTGCCACAGGGTCGTCTACCAGATTATAAAGCCTGCAAGCCGCTATTCCGGCAGGGCCGTTGGAGCAGGCATTTTTACTGGGCGTAGCCGTCGTACACCAAAGGATGCCGCCGCCGCCGGGCGTGTCCGACCACTGGGTTATAATCCAGTCGTCGTAGATTTGCTGCGCGGTAGTGAGGTACTCCCGGTTCTGCGTGGTTTCGTACATGCGTAACATGGTCAGGACAATCCATTCCATATCGTCGATGTAGTTATTGCTCCATTTCGCGCCGTTGCCGATCTTGACACCGGTAAACCATTTGGAATAATAATCCGAATAACGGGTGTCGCCGGTACGGATGTAGGCGTCGATGACCACATCGAGGGCATGCGCCTGAGGCCAGTACTGGAAGCCGGTCAGTTGCTGGGAGGGTGGTACAAAGGTCATCCGAAAATAGCCGTTCCCTTCGTTCCAAAAGGCGCTTAACAATCTATCTGTGGCGCTGTCGGCAGCATTCTCCCAGTAGGTGGCGTCAATGTCCGGATCTGTGTCTCCGTCCGTTTCACTCGTTTCTCCCGTAGGACGGGGATAATATACATCATCCACCTGTCCACATGCTGCGATCAGCAGGATGCTTGCTAAAATAATTACAGTCTTTTTCATGTCAATATTATTAAAGAGTTATTGTCTGGTGACCATGTGCGTGTACGTTTCATCGGATTTCAGGGAGAAGGTTACGACATACGTGTTGCCGTTCCATCCGCTGTGGCCGGCGACCTTCCATACATATCCGTCTCTCCATTGATCGCTTCGGTACTCTTGCTTGATGTAATAGTAACTCGGATCACCTGTTGGCTCGTTGTCATGGGTTTGTCCCGGAGGATTTGCCCATACCCACTGCGACCGCCCGCTGTTTTCCGTGCTATTATCCTGCATTCGGAATTTATAGCGGTTGTCTCCATTTCCATCGTTACATTCGTTGGCGCCAATGGTGATGGTTTTTTTCCACACGCCCAAGCCCTGATAATCGAGCGCTTTTTCTTGATTCCACCACATGATATGCCATGTAACGCTGGTGATTTTTTTGAAGGTGGCGACGTCGGTATTAAAGTTCAGCGTTATTTTGTAGATGGCCGTTTCGGTCGGGGTGGTTGAGCCGCCTTCGATGATGGCATTGGCGCTCGTAACAGAGAACTGTCGCGGGGCGCCGGTTTTGGCATTGACAAAATAATAGGTATTTCCGGTAGTCAGCCGCGTGTAGATTTCAAATTCGCCGTCGGCAATCTTCTTTAGAGGGATGGCATTGGCCAGCGTCGCCCCCGCTTCGGAGGCTGCGCCGGAGATGTATACCTCCGCGGGGATGCCCGGGAACCGGGTAATCGTGAGTTTGCGCGGCGGGATTGAGGCGATTTCGCTCGTGTTTAGTACGGTGGTTTGTACGCTCCACCAGATGTCGCCCGTGCCTTCGGCCGGAATGTTGGCGGCGGCGGCTATCGTTTCCAGCGTCGAATGCAGTACGGTAACGCTCGAGGCATAGCTGTTATCATCGGCTGCCGCACTGCCTATTTCATTAGCCCCGGCGTCGTCGCTATAGAAAATCACGTTATACTTTGGCGTGGGGCCTGTGCCCGACGACGGCGTCCATTCAAACTTCAAGGACGAGCCGGACACTTTGCTCAATGCTACTGTCGCGCCTTCGGCCGGCGCAATAAAGTTATTGACCGGATATACCGTCAGGTCGCCGGCATCTACCACGTGGGTATAGTGATCGCTATCGGCCGACATATCCAGCGTCAGCGTTACCGGCTGGTTGCTCAATTCTAACATATACCTGAACGAATACCGCGCCCGCTGGCTGCTGGAGGTGCTGTGCGTATTCTGATAGATGTAAAAATAATCGCCTTCGAGTATCTGCGGCGGGTTAGCCTGCCCGTTCTGCGTATTGCATCCCCACGAACGGTCGGTTGTACCTACGCGGGCTACAAATTTATACTGGTTATTGCTGCTGGTGAGATTACCCAGCGTAACCGAATGTCCCCATTTCCCATAGCCTTTGTAGGTCATCGGCGTGGAGGTATTGGTATTCGGAACAAAATAACGCACGTTGCTGATGGCGGTATAGGTCATTTTGGCCGTGACCAAATTGAGCGTAATAAGGTACATGCCTTCGGTATCGACCATGAGGGCCTCGTTGCCTTCGACCACAAAATCGTCCCGGACGGTAAACGCGCGTCCGCCGCCGGGGGTGTTTTTGTTGGTGAAATAAAATCCTTCGTTGGCTTTGAGGTAGGTGTATATTTCATACGTACCCTCGCCCGTTACGCGGAATGGCGCGGCAGCCGTGGCCTCCGTGCCGCCCTCCGATCCGGGGCCTGTTACGTAGAGGCTCACCGGAAAGTCGTCGAAGGCGGTGTAGGAGCTGAGCGTCAACGTCCACTTTTCCGATACGGTTTCGAGCATCCCTTTTACGGTTATTACACCCCACTGCAACGAGCCGGTCGTGCGCGGCGCAATGCCGGCAAGGTGGGCGATTTCGTTCAGCATCGGATGCGTCATGGAGATGGTCGTCGTCCGTTCTTCGGGCGCCACGCGGTAGAGTTCTTTGCCATCCGATCCGTAAAAAGCCAACTGGTAATACACGCCGCCGACGGTGCTGTTCCACTCGAAATCGATCGTGGCCGATTCGAGGTTATACAGTTCCACCGCGGCGTTGTTGTCGGGCGCCACGAGTGTTGTCGCGGTTACGCCGTCGTTATCATAGGCCATATCGTCCTTACATCCGGCGAAGGCCGGGACAATAAGCCATAACGCAATGATCCATTTATTCACTATTGTCTTCATATTCCTGTATGATTAAATTCGTTTTTCATTTTACAACAAACCAGTGGGTCGCATTGGTTGCGCCCATGTCTAAATAAATATCTACCGTTTTTTCGCATACCGACCCATGGTATTTGAATTTTGGCCCCCACTGGTCGGCGGAGGTAGACGGATAGGCTTTGATATAGAAATACTCTTTAGCATCCAGCGACGCAGGCTTGCCATCCTCGCCGCTATTGGTAGGCCCAAAGCATTCCCACGGCCACGGATTGCCCGCAATGGTAGCGCGGAAGTGGTAACGATCGTCCTGCGAACCCGCAGGCACGGCCACCCAATAGTCGTTGGCATCGAGGTAATAGTCGCGCAGTACCCATAGGCCGCGTCCTTCGTAGGTCATCGGCGTAAGCTCCGATTTGTAGCAGAGCCAGTGTCCTACGGCGCTTACCAGCTGTACGGATGCCGATTTCACATTAAAGTCTAACTGGACGCGGTAGATTCCCTGTCCGGGTACAGTGACCGGCGTGGTGATTTCGGTCGCCAGTCCACCCTGAAAGCCGTAGCTGTGGGTAGGAGCGACGGGATCGTCGACAATCATAAATGTACCGTTCGAGAAGCGAGTATAGATTTCGTATTCGCCCTCGCCCGTCGTGCGGAAAGGCAATGCGAGGGCTGCATCGTTGCCGGCTTCAGTGCCCGTGCCGATGAGGTACAGTCGTTCGGGAATAAAATTGAACCCGAGCAGGCGTTTAATATCCAACTTGCGCGGCGTGGCGGTCGAAAGTAACTGGTTCAGGCCGCGCGAGGCTACGACCGACCAGTAGAGTGTGCCTGTGCTGCCCGATTCGATGGCAGCTTCGCCGGCAATCCGGTTGAGATCCTTATGCGCGACGGCGATTTGCGTTTTCACACCGGCATCGACACGTCCCAATTCACGGCCACCGGAGGATCGATCGAAAAATACGATTTCGTATTGTACCGGATAGCCGTCTTCACTGGCGCCGGGTAACCACGAGAAATTCATCGTAGCGCCCGATCCGCTTTGCAGTTCGAGGAAATACCCATCCGTCGGGAACAGCATCCCTGCCGGTGGTCGCACTTCCGCGTCTTTATAATTCATGTTCTCCGTGCAGGCCGTCATGGCTACTGCGAACATGACAATCATCGATAAACATACTATTTTTTTCATATCGTTTTTACTGTTTAGTTTTTTTATACTTCACATCATCCTTTAATATCCTGGATTGTTGGGGAGCAGGGTGGGCGTTTTGTTAATGTCGTCTTGCGGCAACGACCACCATTCATCCCGATTAGCGGAATATTTAAATGTTTCGACGCGGATGTAATCGGTCAATGCATTGGCCATTTTAGCGCCGTAGACCGTACCGTTGAGGAGATTGAACGCGCCTTCGGGGTCGCTGCCCCAGCGGATAAGGTCATAATAACGTAGACCTTCGAGCGCTAATTCGCAGCGGCGTTCGCGGCGAATGATTTCACGCAGGTTGGTCGCTCCGGGATAATCGAGCGCGGCGGCTGTCGTAAAGCCGGCGCGTTCGCGAATGGGGCGGATCGTCTTGTTCCACACATCTTCGGTAAACGTGCCGTTGCGTTCGCAGGCTTCGGCGTACATGAGCAGGATGTCGGCGTAGCGCATCATAATGATGTTATTGTGCATCCGAAGATCCAGCCCGTGATCGACATCGAACCACTTGCGGGTATAGTATCCCGTTTGGCTTCTGTTTTCGCCGCCGTCGCCGCCATAAGCATTCTCGCCGGAGCCGGGCGTGATGTTAATTGTCTGTTCGACGTAAGCGCCAGAGGCATTCTTATCTTTCCACGTGGCGCCGTGGTACACGACTGTGGCGGCCAAACGCGGGTCGCGACCGGTGTACATCGTGCTCGGGCTATCGTTGTACGACGGGTCGGAGTCGTAGGGCGTCGGTTTGGTATTCGGCCCCCTGACCGGCAATCCGTTGGCAAGCATAATATAGGAGTCAACCAACGACTGTGTGGGCGTTTTGCCCGTTACACGATACCCTGTAACCGATGGCGGCACCATGTCAATGAAATCCTGCCATATTTTATCCAGCGTAACATACGTATAGTCGAGAATCACCTCGTCGTTGTATTCATACGCCGATGCGAACAGGTTTTCGTAGGCCGAAAAATGCTCGGTAGCGGTGGTAAACAGTCGGTATACGCCATATTCGGATTGGTTGTTAATCAGCATTCCGCAATATTGCTCGACTTTGGGCATGTCGCCCTGCATCAGGTAAAGACGAATCTTCAACATCATAGCTGCTGCTTTGGTGATCCGTCCGCGTTCGGCGGCCGGTAGCTCTTCCTTTTTAGGAAGTACGGGGATGACTTCGTCCAATTCGGTGTGCAACGCTGCCAGCACTTGTGCGCGCGGCGTCCGCCGGATGGTTTTCGAGCCCGCCACATCAATATCTTCCAGGAAGAACGGGATGTCGCCATAGAAATTCGACATGCGGAAGAACAGGTAGGCGCGGATAAAGCGGATTTCGGCTTTCATGCGCGCCGCCACCGCCGCGTCGAGATTGGGCACCAGATCGACATTGGCCATAAAGACGTTCGTCGTTTTAATGCCTTCAAAGAGCCACTTCCATTCGTCCTTAAAAATCGCCGTGCTCGGGTTTGCCTGCCCTTTGCGGATGATCGTAGTCGACGGATTGCCGCGCACTTCAATCAGATTGTCGCTCAGGGCTTCGTCCGTCCACATTTTACCGGCATTATACATTTGACTATAGGCCATGTTCATTACTAATATAGCCCGATCGGCAGACGTCCAGTATTCCGCATCTGTAAACTTGTTGGTAGGCGCCTGTTCCAAATCATTACAAGCCATAAAGCAAGTCAGGAAACACGCCAAAACGAGAGTGTGTATTATTTTTTTCATCGTAGTATTCTCCTGTAATTAAAATGTGATGTCTAAACCCATTCCGTAATATCTCAGTATTGGGTAATTCCGACCGCTGTCGGCGCCGCCGCTGTTCATGTTGTTGTCGTAGGGCGACGATTCGGGGTCGAGGAAAGAAATATTACTGAATGTAAATAAATTTTGGGCATTGATGTACAGCCGCGCCTTTTTCAGTCCGATTTTTTTGGACAGGCTTTCGGGCAGCGTGTAGCCCAGCATAATATTTTTCACCCGCATATATGCTCCGTCGAAAATAAAGAGGTCGGAGCCGTAGCCTTTTCCATAGTTGAGGGTGTTACTGGTGGCCAGTCGCGGGTAACGGGCGTCGGTGTTGGTCGGCGTCCAGTAATCGAGCATATGTTCGTACATCGTATAGCCGTAGCCTTCGTGGAAGGGTTCGACCAGTTCGCCACGCACCATCATGTCGCGTTGCAGCACGCCTTGCAGGAAAATGGAAAAGTCAAGTCCGTTCCACGCCAGATTGTAATTCACGCCGAACGTATAGCGCGGGAAAGCATTGCCGAGGTAGTACCAGTCGTTGTCGTCAATCACCTTGTCGCCGTTGCGGTCGAGTATTTTCAAGTCGCCTATCTGGAACTCCACGCCCGGACGTTTAGCCCAGCCGTCGATTTCTTCCTGCGACTGGAAGATGCCATCGCTCTTATATCCGTAGTACGAACGTAGCGGCAGTCCTTCGCGGGTAATTTGCCATATTTCTTCGTGGGTATTAATCGACTCGAATCCCTCGAAATGCAGCACTTCATTCCACGAATCGCCCATGCTGAGGTTCAAGTTATGGCGGAAGTCGCCGGTTCTCGCATTCAGCCCGACGGTAATTTCCCAGCCTTGGGTACGCATCTCGCCGGCGTTGTAGTTTTTCGGCGTTGTCCCGTAAATGAGCGGCACGAGCGGCGATACTAAGATATGGTCGGTATTTTTGTTAAATACATCGAATCCCAGCGTCAGACGGTCATCGAAGAACGTCGCATCGATACCGGCATTCAGTGTTCTCGACACCTCCCATTGCAGGTCTTCCGAGCCGACCTGAAATCCCGTGCCGGCCACCATCACATTATTGAAGGCATAGGTGTTGGCATACACTTCGTAGGTCGTCAGATACTCGTATGAACCGATGCGTTGATTACCGAGCGTCCCGTACGACACGCGCAGTTTGAGGTCGCCGACTTTTTCGCGGTAGCTACTCATAAACTCCTCCTGCGAAATGCGCCATCCGGCGGATGCCGACGGGAAAAATCCCCAGCGCAAGTCTTTTTCAAATTTCGATGAGCCGTCGTAACGCACCGACACCTCGCCGAAATACCGTTCGTCGTAGTCATACCCCACGCGCCCGAAGATCGACGTCAGGCTGGTTCGTTCCGACTTCATGGGGGTTACTACATTCGCATCTCCTAAAACCACTTCCGAGCCGGTTCCCGGAATCCCCAGTTGCGGGTCGGTGTACCGAATATTAATCTGGTTTTCTTCCGATGTAAACGATTCGTTCGACGCGCCGAGCAGTCCGGTAACATGGTGTTTGCCGAAATACTTGTCATAGTCCGCATAAAGTTGCATATTGATCAGGTACATTCGTTTATCCCAGTCTTCGGTATCCTGGTCGGTATTAGCCAATGTAGGTTCGCCGTTGATGTTGTTATACTTGTAAAATTCCACTTGCGGGCGTCGGGTATAGCGATGGTCGCGGAACACATCAGCGCCCAGCACGCCTTTCAGTTTCAACCCGTCTATGATTTGCAGTTCGGCCGATGTATTAATATTAATATAGTCGTTCTTGTACTGGTTCGAGCCGCCTTTCTCGAGCAATCCCAATGCCGTAAACTGCGTCAGGATGTCGTTGACCAAGTATTTTCCGGTTTCGGGGTCTTGCTGCCTGTAATAATAATAGGAGGGGATGCGCGTAACGTCGGCGGTAATATTGCCGGACGTCGTCGACGTATTGTTTTCGTGCGTATAGCCGAGCAGCGCCGAAAGTTTCAACCGTTTATATTCCGTCGTCAGGTTGGTACGGAAGTTAATACGCTGAATGCCGTAGTCGGGGCCTACATAATTACTTTGCTGGTCGTAGAATCCGGCGGAAATCATATAGGTACTATGCTCGCTGCCGCCCGAAATGCTTACATTATAATTCTGTTGCAAAGCATTCTTCAGAATGGTATTTTGGAACTGTTCCCCGTTGCCGTGTTCGTAGAGGTCGCGGATTTGGGCAGCTGTAAATTCCGGCGCTTTGCCTGCGTTGACCAGCGCGATGTTTTTCAGCGTAGCATTTTGGTAGCCCTCCACTTTCTTAAATAAATACTCCGGACTTTGCATTCCGACCATCATATTAAATACGACGGTCGGCGCTTGATTTTTCTGTCCTTTCTTAGTCGTAACCAGCAATACTCCGTTCGCGCCCCGCGAGCCGTAGATGGCGGCAGTGCTGGCATCTTTCAATACCGATATGCTTTCGATATCGGTTGGATTTAGTTTGTTAAAACTGGCGTCATCCGACACTAATCCATCAATGACTATCAGCGGCGTATTGTTGTTCATCGTGCCGATACCGCGAATATTAATATTCAGCCGTTGGTCATTAGGGTCAAAATTACGTTGCTGGACAATCACCCCCGGGGATGTACCCTGCAACGCCTGCGTAAGATTAGCGACGGAACGGTCGGCCAGCGCTTCCGCTTTCACCTGATCGACCGCGCCCACCGTACGGCGGCGGGTAGTCGTACCATAGCCGATGACAATCACGTCTTCCAATAATTGCGAATCACTCTCCATCACTACGTCAATCGTCGCCCGGTTATTCACCGGCATTTCGACTGTTTTGCAGCCGATGAAGGAGAATATCAGCAAGTCATTCCCGGCACACTCAATAGCGTAATCGCCGTCGAGGCCTGTCTGAACGCCGCGCGAAGTGCCCTGTATTCGGACGGTCGCGCCGATCAACGGTTCTCCGTTCAATCGGACGACTCCTGTTACAGTAATACGCCCCGCGGGGTCCGCACTGTTGGCTGTCTGTGCATACGCCGCCGGGCCGGAAAAGCCCGCGGCACACAATAGTAAAGAGCCAACTACAATGATGTTTCTCAATTGCTTAAAATTCATACATGTTTAGTAATTAGTTGTTGATTAAAAAAGTTTAGTATTCATATATTTTATAACATTATGCATAGCCATCGTTTTTGATTAACTCTTTAAGTTAATCAAAAAGTCATCTCTCCTTTATTATGGTCTAATCTTCCGTTCATTGCAGTTTTTTTTCTGACAAAATTTCCGCGAGTTATTGTTGTTTTTTCCATTTTATAATACTTTTATATTCTTATAGTTATCATTTTTATTTTTGTAAATACAACCTCTATTCATCCCCTAATTCGTCCCCTCATTTTTTAGTATTAAACGCCTGTTTTTATTACTCTTATACCTGTCAAAACACCTTGCTTCTTACAAAAATTCTTCCCCAAATTCGTCTCCAGATAGTACTCCGTCCTTTATGACTCATTACATACCAATGCTTTGCAGTTTTTTTTGATTAACTTAAAGAGTTAATCAAAGGACAAGGAGCATTACCTACTGTTTACATACAGTAAAATCGTCGTGCAAATTTAAAAAAACTATAACGATTCCTTTACTGTTTGCAAAAGTATCAAAAGAAAAAACAAAATTAGTACAATTTTCGGACACGAGTGTACGACATTATGACATGTCGTAAAATTTATATCTTTTTGGCGAAAAATTGCCCGTCCGACGCTTGTAAATTGACAAAAATACCATACTTTTGTTTCCTCAATGTATAAATCACTCGCATATGCTACGAAAAACGGTTTTATTGACAAGCTTGCTATTATGCTCCGGCAGCCTGTTTTCGCATAATTTACGACAGCTATCCAGCAAGGAAGGGCTGTCGAATAGTGCTATTCTATCCATCTATCAAGACAGGGAACGCTTTATGTGGTTCGGCTCTTGCGACGGACTGAATATGTATGATGGCCTTCACATTCAAGTTTATAAACCGACGACAAACAATCCGAACAGCTTATCGGGAAATCTGATCGAGGGTATTATGGGCGCGGAGGACAACATCCTATGGATTGCTACCAATCATGGTTTTAACCGCTTGGATAAGAAAAAACGCACCATCGAATACCACAACGAGTTCGAAGGCAAATACCATTGGGCTAAAACTGCTCAGAACGAAATATTTGCCATTCACGAAGACCATTTTATACACTATTATAATAAGGAGTGCAAAGAATTTATACCGGTGTCGTTTCCAGGCATCTATAATGATAACATACAGGCGTTTTTCATCGACCCCAACAATACAATATGGATTTTTTCGGACAACGGGAAAACGATTCATGCCGCTGTTTCCTTTACCGATGCTGCGATACCGCACCTAAAAATCGTACCGGCGCTGGAGCACGACGCCGATTTCCTCTATGTATTCCACGAAAAAGAACGGGTCTACTTAATCGATAAACGGTATCTGTTGTATGAATTGAATGTACTGACACAAAAGAAAAACCTCATCAAAAACCTACGCTACGAGATTCGGGACAACGGCATTATCTCGACCATTATCCGCGATGGCGACGACTACCTTGTAGCCTTCAAGACCAACGGGTTAATTCGCCTGAAGCATACCCCCGAAACCGAACTCAAATACCGTACGGAGCGCATTGATATTTATTGCGGCGTATTCTCGCTGTGCCGGGACGAAGGGCAGGATATTGTATGGATCGGCACGGACGGACAAGGCGTCTATATGTACTCAAACGATGCGTTCTCCTTCCGTTCCACAACATTTACCGATTTGCCTTTTCACATTCAGAAACCGGTGCGGGCGCTGTTGATCGACAAAGACAATACGCTCTGGATCGGCACGAAAGACGATGGCATCCTCACGATTGACGATTTTCAAATCAACGGCGACATCAACGCCAAAAAAATCGACCACTACACGACCAGCAACAGCGCCCTTACCAACAATACAATATATGCCTTTGCCAACAGCCGGCGAAATCTGATTTGGATTGGCGGCGACGGCCCCGGATTAAACTACTACTCCTATAAAGAAAAGCGCATTAAGCCGATGGCCTCCCGTAGCGACGAAGAAATTGTCTATGTGCATTCGATTTGCGAAGTGAACGACACGACGCTGTGGGTTGCCACCGTCGGGTCGGGTATCCTGAAAGTGATTGTAGGCGGCTCGTACGATGCCCCGTACATCAAGACCGTGAAGCGTTTCATGTTTATCAAAGACGAAATTTCGTACAATTATTTCTTTTCCGCCTTACAGGAAAACGACAGCCTGCTGTGGTTCGGCAACAGGGGGTATGGCGTGCAGCGGCTCGATGTCCGGACGGAAACATTTACGCAAATACGCTTCTGCAAGAAAGATATTGAAACCATTAACGATATCCTGAGCGGGCAGAAGGACAGCAAAGGAAACATTTGGTTCGGTACAAGTTTCGGCATCACCCGCCTGCTGCATTACGATAAGGATACGGTGGTTTACGAGAACTACAACGAAATAGAAGGCCTGCCGAACAATACGATTCATGGCATTTTGGAAGACCACAACGGGCGTTTGTGGCTAAGTACCAACAACGGAATAGTACAGTTCGATGTCGAAACAAAAAAATTCCGCATTTATAATCATAAAAACGGGCTGGATGTCATTGAATTTAGTGACGGCGCATACTTCCGCGATGAACGCACGGACATCCTGCTTTTCGGCGGCACAAACGGCTTCCTTTCCATTACGCAGGACATGTTCGAAGGGCGGGAGTTTACACCGCCCATCTATTTTACAGGGCTTAAGATTTATGAGAATGAATACAACATTGTCGATTTCATGCAGCAAACAAAAAACGGCGAGTACCTCGAACTGTCCTACGAACAAAACTTTTTCTCTATTTCGTTTATTGCCCTGGATTACATCAACGGGCAACATTACCGCTATGCCTATAATCTCGAAAATTTTAATGACCAATGGTTTGACAAGGGCTTTTCGAATGTAGTAACGTTCACCAAAGTCCCGCCGGGCGAATACATCCTGCATATCAAGTACGACAACGGCATTATCGCGTCGTCGCAGAACGACTACTCGCTGAAAATCGTGATTCTGCCGCCATGGTATAAAACGATTTGGGCTTATTTGGCGTATACGTTGCTGTGTGCGGCGGTTTTGTACGGGTCATTGCTGTTGGTGCGAGCGTCCTACAAAAACAAACGGACGACCATGATTGAAAAAATGAACCAGCAGCAGAAAGAGGAAATTTACGAATCGAAACTCCGGTTTTTTACCAATATTACGCACGAATTGTGTACGCCGCTGACACTCATCTACGGGCCGTGCGCTCGCATCGTGTCGTATACCGGCACGGACACGTTTGTGAAAAAATACGCCACGCTGATCCTGAAAAATGCCGAACGGTTAAACTCGCTTATACAGGAACTTATTGAATTCCGGCGAATAGAAACCGGCCATAAGTCCTGTCTGATCGAGCCGCTGGCAATAGCCGAGCTGGCGAGGAATATCGCGGAATCATTTACAGATTTGGCCGAAACGCGGAATATTGACTACCAAATTCATATCGACGAGCCTGTAGAATGGAATTCCGACAAGGGATGTATCACCAAAATATTAACCAATTTACTGTCGAACGCCTTTAAATACACGCCCGACAGCGGCAAAATCGAAGTAGTCGTCAATCTCAAGGACGAGGCTTTGCAAATGCTGGTATCGAATACCGGAAAGGGAATTAAGGAAAAGGATATCCCGCTGATATTCGACCGCTATACGGTATTGGAAAACTTTGAACGGCAAACACACAAAGGGCTATCGTCGCGTAACGGGCTGGGATTGGCCATTTGCCATAATATGGTTAAATTGCTCAACGGAGAAATCAGCGTCCACAGCAACCCGGATACGCTTACCGAATTTAAGGTGCTGTTGCCTTATCAAGAGCCGAATGTGCCCGGAAAAAGAGAACTGCACAGCGAAGAGGCGCTGCTGCTGCAAAATTTCGGCAACAATAAAACCGTCATCGAAACCGAAGACTACAAGTTTATCAAATTCCGCTCGACCATTCTTGTGATTGACGACGACCCGGAAATGCTGTGGTTCGTATCGGAAATTTTCAAGGGACACTACAACGTGATTCCGGTGGCCGACCCGACGACGGTCGCCGAGGCGCTCGAACGCATCCAGCCACAACTCATTATCTCCGACATTATGATGCCGCAACTCGACGGGATTACGCTGCTCAAGCAGATTAAGGCCAACAAGCGCACCGGCCACATTCCGTTTATCCTGCTGTCGGCCAAAAATACGCCGGAAGAACAGGTGGAAGGCATCGAAGCCGGCGCCGAAATGTATATCACAAAACCGTTTAATGTCGACTACTTGAAATCCGTCGTCGACCGTCTCTTGCAACGACAGGACGATTTGAAGGATTATTACAATTCGGCCATCAGTTCCTTTGAACTGAGCGGCGGGAAGTATATCCACAAAGACGAGCGGCTGTTTCTCGACAAAGCGGTTAAAATTATAGATATGAATATTACCGATCCGGATTTTTCGACCGACCGGTTAGCTTCGCAATTAGGCATGAGCACCCGCCACCTCTACCGGCGACTGGAAAAAATCATCAACCAAACCCCCGCCGATTTAATCAAAGAATATCGTCTGTCTATCGTCAAAAAACTATTAATTACTACCCGATTATCTGTCGACGAAATCATGTACAAAGCCGGATATGTCAACCGCAGCAGTTTCTACCGCGCCTTCTCCCAAAAATTCGGCACCACGCCGAAGAGCTATCGGAAGAAGCAAGCGGAAGAATGAAGGTGTGGGATTAAGCGCGTCTGTGCAGGCGCGCTGTACACTTCACGAAAAAAAGCGTATTTTTGTACAAAAGAAAAAACGATTGAATCATTCACTCTTAATTTGCCCTGTTATGAATATAGTAACTGCCACTGTTCGTGCCCTGAGCCGGTCGCGGCTGCGCCGGCAGGAAGACTGCAAACGACAACCGCATGTATACCAGCAAACGATTTTTAAATCGCTCCTGAGGGCGGGACATACGACACAATTCGGCCAGCAATATCATTTTGCCAGCCTCTCGACCATCGCACAATTTCAGCAGCGCGTACCGCTACACGAGTACGACCGGCTGAAACCCTACATCGACCGCATGAGACAGGGCCAACAGCAAGTGCTGTGGAATACGCCCGTCCGCTGGTTTGCCCAATCGAGCGGTACGACGGCCGACAAGAGTAAATTTATCCCCGTAAGCAGAGAATCGCTGTACGGATGCCACTATCAGGGTGCGCGCGATGTGCTGATGTGGTACATCAACCGCTACCCCGACACCCGTATGTTCAACGGAAAAGCGTTGACGCTGGGCGGCAGCCATCGCCCCGAAGCCCACGGTCGAATACGCCACGGCGACCTGTCGGCCATCCTCATCCACAATGCCCCGCGCTATGCGGAATGGGTACGCACGCCGTCGCGGGAGATCGCGCTATGTCCCGATTTTGAAACCAAAGTGCAACGTATCGCCGAACGAACCATCCGGCAAAACGTAACGAATTTCGCCGGCGTGCCGTCGTGGAATCTGGTATTGATGAAACGGATATTAGACATTTCCGGCAAGGACAACCTGCTCGACATATGGCCTAATCTGGAACTGTTTATGCACGGCGGCATCAGCTTCGAGCCTTACCGTGAACAGTATCGCCGCCTGATCCCCTCCGACCGGATGCACTACCTCGAAATCTACAATGCCTCGGAAGGCTTCTTTGCCCTGCAGGACGACCCTTCCGACGCCGGAATGCTATTGTTGAACGACGTCGGGGTTTTTTACGAATTTATCCCGATGAATCGGCTGGCCGACGCGCTCGCCGGTTCGTTTACCGCTTTCGATACCATCGGAACGGTCAAAACCGGCGTCAATTATGCGATGGTAATTACCACCAACGGCGGCCTGTGGCGTTACCTGATCGGCGATACCATTCAATTTACGGCCACGTATCCACATAAAATAAAAATCACCGGACGTACACGGCATTTCATTAATGTGTTCGGCGAAGAATTAATTGTCGACAATGCCATTGCCGCGCTCAAAGCCGCCTGTCAAGCCACCGGCGCGCAGGTAGCGCATTATACGGTAGCCCCGATTTTCATGGACGCTACCGCTAAAGGCAGCCACGAATGGCTCATTGAATTCGACACGCCGCCCCCCGACATCGACGCGTTTGCCGACCGTCTGGATGCCGAACTGTGTAAGGTCAATTCGGACTACGAAGCCAAACGCTCGAAAAATACGACCCTCAACCGGCTTACGTTGACCGTCCTGCCCGCCGGCGCTTTTTACGAATGGATGCGCCGGCGCGGTAAGCTCGGCGGACAAAACAAAATCCCCCCTTTATATAATACGCGGCAGTACGCCGAAGAATTAAAAAGGGGGAATGAAGCACAGCCCCCGCTAAAGAATCAGAAACAGGGCAGTAATTATTAATTGTTAATTGTATGCTTTTTTTGCACAGAGGTGCACAGAGGAATTCTTAGTTCTTAACTCTTAACTCTTAGTTCTTAATTAACAATTAACAATCTCTACTGGTGCGTTAAAATTGA
>JAIRKX010000156.1 GCA_031259805.1 Prevotellaceae bacterium
GGTTGCCGAGACTTCCGTTATCCTTAACGGAAGTTCCGTTATCCTTAACGGAAGTTCCGTTATCCTTAACGAAAGTTCCGTTATCCTTAACGAAAGTTCCGTTATCCTTAACGGAAGTTCCGTCGGATTGTCCACCCCCGCCCTACGGGCACCCCCGCCGGCGGGGGAGAGCTACGCAGGTCTTGCCGTGCAAAGGCTGCCGCCGCATGGCTCTCCCCCGCCGGCGGGGGTGCCCGACAGGGCGGGGGTGGAGTTAACTAAGAACTAAGAGTTAAGAACTAAGAACTATGAATAATGAAAAGGTGAAATGCGCTACACGCGGTGAAGGGGTGAAATGGTTCACCCACTTTCACCCCTTCACCCACTTTCACCTCTCCCCCGCGGGCGTTTTCGTGCGTCAGGCTTCGACGAACGCCTTTATCTTGTTCAGCGCTTTTTTGAGCGCCTCCAGATCGACGCAGTACGAGATGCGTACATAATTTTTATAGCTGTCGCTGAATGCGCTGCCGGGAATAATGGCGACGCCCTGTTCGTCGACCAGACGGCGGGCGAATGTGTCGCCGTCCATGCCGAATTTTTCGACGGATACAAACAGGTAGAATGCGCCTTGCGGCATCTGCGGCGTAACAAATCCAAGGTCATTTAAAAAAGGAAAGGCATAGTCGCGGCAGGCGCGGTAGTCGCGCACCATGACGGCTAATTCCCGTTCGGTTTGCGGGTCGTTGACGGCTTGTATGGCGTATTGCGTAACCGAACATGCCGAGGTTACATAATATTGATGGCTTTTCATCAGTTCCTTCGTAATATCTTTGTCGGCGAGCAGGAAGCCGATGCGCCAACCGGTCATGCTGTGCGATTTTGAAAAGGAATTGACAATAATCAACCGTTGCCGCAGCTTTTCGTAGGTTCCGAACGAACGGTAGTCGTCGGTATAGATAATCCGGTTATACACTTCGTCGGCAATGATATATATGTCCGTTGCGGCGAGGAACTCGGCCAGCCTGTCGCGGTTTTTGCGGCTGATGAGGGCGCCGGTAGGGTTGTTCGGGTCGGTAATGATAATACATTTTGTACGCGGCGTAATATACTTTTGTAATGTTTCCGGCGTCAACTCAAAATGGTCTTCGCGGGTATCCACATGCACCGCTTTTGCATTGTAGAGGTTGACCAGCGGCTCGTAGCCCGGGTATACCGGCGCGGGGATCAGGACTTCGTCGCCGTCGTTGAGCAGCGTGCGCAGGGTGGTCGTCAGGGCTTCGGACGACCCGACGGTTATCAGGATTTCATTCTTACCGTAGTGTAGGCCGTATTGTTCGCGGCAGTATTGCAGCACGCTGTCGATCGTTTCCGTTGCGCCTATATTAGGCGTATAGTATGTAATATTGCGGTCAATCGCTTCCTTTGCTTTTGCTTTGACAGGCGAGGGGGTCGGGAATAAGGGCTGTCCGAGCGTTAATCGAATGACGTGCTCGAATTGACTGCAATAGGCGTCGAACTGCCGAATCTTCGATGTCGTTACGAGTGGCAACTGTTTATTTAATGGTTTCATTCTTGTCGATGTGAATGTTCAATTGTCGAATGTTTTTCCAGCGTTTGTGGGTCCATAGCCACAGCGTGTTGTTTTCACGGATATTGGCTTCCAGCAGTTCGACGTATTTTTGGGTGATTGCGCCTTCCGGTTCCTGTGCGCCGTCGTTGGTAACAGGGATGATAGCGCCGGTGTATTTTCCCCGTCCGGTTTTCTCGAAATGTACGTATACCACCGCCGAGCGGGTGGCTGCGGCTAATTTCTCAGCGCCGGTAAAAAACAGGGTCGGCTGGTGCAAAAAGGTTGTATGGTACTTCGACTGCACGCCGGGCGACTGGTCGGCGACAAACAGGTAGACCGTCCGCGCGTCGCGATGAGAGAGAATATGCCTTGCAATCCGCTGCATCGGGTACATACGCACTCCAAAGCGCGTACGGACTTGCATAATCAGCCTGTCGGAAAGTTTGTTCGACAGCGGGCTATATACGGCTCCCACAGGAGCTTTTATGTATTTGGGTAAAACATTCAACGCTTCCCAGTTTGCATAATGTCCCAAGAGCAGGATGACGTTTTTACCGGCGTCGTACAATTCGTCGAGCGCTTCGGTATTCGTAAAGCGGATGTTTTGCTTTTGCGTTTTCTCGCGTATCGAATAATACTTTAAGATTTCTATAAGTAAATCGCAGAAGTGCCTGTAAAATTGTTTGGTTATAAATTTTATTTCCCGGTAGCTTTTTTCGGGGAACGACCGCGAGGTATTTTGCACCACCACATCGCGGCGATAGCGGAACAGTTTATATACAAAAAAATAACAGAGATCCGCCAGCCCGTACAACACGCGCATCGGCAGCAGGCTCAGCGGATATACCAACAGTTTTAGCAGTATCGCGTGTCCCATCACTCCTCCGGTTTCAATTCGCGCAAGGCGTGTATGATTTGCGTTTTTGCAGCGGTTCGGGCGTCTTTGCGTTTAATCGCCCGCGCCGGGATACCTGCTACGACCGTATCGGGCGGTACGTCTTCCGTTACCACCGCGCCGGCGGCCACCACCGCGCCTTTGCCTATCCGCACGCCTTCGAGCGCCACGGCATTGGCCCCGATAACTACATCGTCTTCGACCACTACCGGTCGTGCACTCGGCGGTTCGACGACGCCCGCCAATACCGCGCCGGCCCCGATATGACAACGGTCGCCTACTTCGGCGCGTCCGCCGAGCACCGCATTCATGTCAATCATTGTATTTCGACCGACAATCGCCCCGATATTGATCACCGCGCCCATCATAATCACCGCGTTATCGCCGATTTTCACCTGTTCGCGGATAATAGCGCCGGGTTCAATCCGGGCATTAAATTGCTGCAGGTCGGCAAGCGGAATAGCCGAATGGCGCGCCATTACTTCGATATGATAAAATTGTATACGGTTTTTGTTTTCATCCAGAAATGCTTTTAGTGCAGGATAATCGCCAATGGCAATGGCAAAATTTGTTTCGGCAAAAACGTGTAAATCGATTTTATTTACAGGCTGCACTTTCCCCTGAATATAGGCTTTGGCTGGGGTTTTCTTTGGGGCATTTTTTATAAATTCAACGATTTGTGTTGCGGTGTCGATATTCATTATGCTATTAGAAAGAAACTTTATTACTTTGCAACAAAGTTAATTATTTTATTTCAATTACATTTTAATACGTCTGTCATTCCGTATAGTCCGGGCGGTTGATGCACCACGAAACGGACGGCTTGCAGCGCGCCTGCCGCAAATATTTTTTTCGACAATGCCGTATGTTTGATTTCAATAATCTCGTCGTCGCCGGCGAACAGTACGGTGTGTACGCCGGCTATGGCGCCTCCGCGTACCGCATGAACGGCTATTTCGTTTTTTTCGCGTTTCCTGTGGCCTTCGCGGCCATAGACCACTGTTTTATCCTCCATGTGATGGATGGCGGAAAGGAGCATTTTGGCCGTACCGCTGGGCGCATCTTCTTTCAAGTTATGGTGCGCTTCTATGAGTTCCACGTCAAAGGCGTTGCCCAATGCGGCGCTCATGTTCCGCACGGCGTTTATCATCACGTTAATTCCCATCGACGTGTTGTGCGCATACACTATGGGGCATTTTTCTGCGGCTGTTTTTATTTGTTCTTCCTGCGAAGAAGTAAATCCGGTGGTGCAAATCACGAGCGGCTTTTGATATGTCAAGGCATACCGCAATATTTTCTCGATATTGCTGTGGTGCGAAAAATCAACAAGGCAATCAACAGCCGTGCAAAGGGACGACAATTCGGCATATACATCGGCGTCCGGCGTTTTGCCGACGATAGCCGCCACAGTCGTGTCCGGCGTGTCGACAATGGCTTCTTCCATCACATGCCCCATCTTCCCATAACCGGCAATGACGATAGCCAGTCGCCCCGTATCCATTCCAACAGCGCTCTTATTTCCTTCCGTATTCATATCACAATTCTTAATTCCTGATTCCTGCTTTCTTCAACTCTTCTACCAGCACCGCCCTGTTTTCTTCGCTCATCGGGTATAGCGGCAAGCGGTAGCCGCCGACGTTTCGTCCCAGTAAGTTCATCGCTTCCTTCACCGGAACAGGATTTACTTCTATAAATAAACTTTCTATGATATTCGCATACAGCACCTGTAAGCGCGCCGCTTCGCGGGTATTTCCCTGTGCAAACGCATCGCACATCGCGGCCATCGCCTTGGGAAAGACGTTGGCGGACGTCGAAATGACTCCGCGTCCACCGATCGACATAATCGGAATAACTTGTGAATCGTTGCCGGAAAGAATAGCAAGGTCGGGCGTTTCTTTGGCTATTTTCAGCACGTAATCCAAATTGCCGCTGGCTTCCTTAATTGCTACGATATTCTCTATTTGCGCCAGTCGCTTCAGTGTCGGAACGGGAATATGTACGCCTGTACGTCCCGGCACATTGTATACAATAATCGGCAGATGAACCGTGTCGGCAACCAGCTTAAAGTGCCGGTATAGCCCTTCGTCGTTACATTTATTATAGTAAGGTGTGATAAGCAGCAAACCGTCGGCGCCCGCTTTTTCGGCGGCCAGACTCAGATGCAGGCTATGACGCGAATTATTAGAACCCGTGCCGGCCACTACCGGAATACGCTTATTGACCACCTTAACCACGTGCGCGACGATAGCCAACCGTTCGTCGTCATCCAGCGTAGAGGCTTCGCCGGTAGTACCGCAGGCCACGATACCGCTGCTACCTTCGGCAATCTGCCATTCGACCAGTTCCGTCAATTTCTCAAAATGTACGTTTAAGTCGTCATCAAAAGGCGTTACGATAGCGACAAACGACCCGTAAAAGCCATCCGCACGCGCCAGCGCCGTAGTATAATGGGGGGGGGTATTATTTTCCATATTTCTGTTTCCTAATTTTCTAAGTATTCTACTATTTGCACCGCATTCGCCGCCGCTCCTTTACGGATATTATCGGCCACACACCAAATATGCAGGCTGTTCGGTTGCGACAAATCGCGGCGGATACGCCCTACAAACACCTCATTGCGACCGCCGGACAGTTCGGCCACCGGATATATTTTTTCGGCCACGTTATCCTGCACTATCATGCCGGGAAATTCGGCGAACTGTTGTCTGACCGTTGCGATCTCAAACGGGCGTTCGGTTTCGGCTACGATGGCCACGCTATGTCCGTTGAGGACGGGCACGCGCACGCAGGTAGCCGTTACGGGCAACGCGGGCAAGTGTAAGATTTTACGTGTTTCGTTCACCATCTTTAGCTCTTCCTTCGTATAGTCGTCGTCGGCAAACAGGTCGATGTGGGGAATGCAACTGCGGGCAATGGCATAGGGGAAATGCGCCGGACGTTCGCCGCGCAGCGTCGCTTCCAGATCACGAATACCCCTTGACCCTGCGCCGCTAACCGCCTGATAAGTGGAATAAATGACTCGCTTCAAACCGTACCGGTCGGCGAGGACTTTAAGCGGCAGCATCGCCTGAATCGTCGAGCAGTTGGGGTTGGCAATAATGCCTTTGGGCGTTTGGCGTGCATCGTCGATGTTGACTTCGGGGACTACGAGCGGCACGTCGGCGTCCATCCGCCATGCGCTGCTGTTGTCGACCACAGTGGCGCCGGCCGCCGCCGCCAGCGGAGCAAATAGCTTGGAAATAGCGCCCCCGGCCGAAAACAGGGCATAATCAATCGCTCTGTGCCGGAATGATGTTTCGGTCAAGGCTTCGACCGTGTATGCCGTGCCCCGGAACAGCGTCTTGGTTCCGGCCGACCGCGCCGATGCGAATAAATAAAGGTTTTCGATACACAACGGCGATTCTTCCAGCACGGCCAGAAAGGCTTGCCCGACTACGCCCGTCGCGCCCACAATGGCAATATTTAATTTTCTCATGCTTTTTTAAAAATATTCAAATATACGAACAAAAAAGCAACCTGTTGTAGCAAGTTGCTTTTTCTAAATGAATCACCAAACAACAGGGTTAGAATGTGTAGCGAGCGCTCAACGCTCCGCCCCAATAGAATCCGGCGCTGTTAAGGAAATAGAAACGGGGGCCGAAATCGGCGCTAAGGGCCAATGGAATGCCGTCGAATTTATATTCCAGTCCGACCAATCCATTCAGGGAGACATTAAAGTCGGAGGCTGTTTGTCCTGCCACACTGACAAAAAATAAACCGACAGAAGCGCCCGGCCCTGCAAACCAGTCAAGCCCTTTTACATTGGCCAAATTCCATTGCCATGTATAAAACCCGGAAACGCAAAGGTTAAAAGCATCTTTCGTAAACAAATCAAGGTCAAGGATGCCTTCAATCGCGTTTTGATTCGTAACAAATTGTTTGTAGGTAAGTCCTAACGGCTTTCCTAAACGCAACCCGATTGATTTTTCATAACTCTGCGCATACATGCTTACGGAAAATGCCGTCAGCAATACAATTAATACACTTTTTTTCATAAAAACTTACTTTTTAAATGAGACATTTTTTTAATTTGAAGGCAAAGATAGTACTTTTTTTAAAATATGCGTGAAGGTGAAAGGGTGAAAGGGGGGCAGATGAACAGTTAGAATACATTCATCCTGTAATCATATTACGGAATGATGCCTCATTTCACTACTCAATGGAAGTCAATATCTGGAAATAAAAAGCCGGTTTAAAAAAATCTGTACCTTTGCAAAAAACAATACGATTACGGCAACTAACATTTGACAGGTATGAGCAAAATATCAATCCGTTTTTTCGATGATCATGAAGTGCGAGCTATTTGGGATGAGGAAAACAACAAATGGTGGTTTTCAGTAGTTGATATTATAGGCATTCTCAACGAAGAGGATGACTATACCAAAGTACGCAACTATTGGAAATATCTGAAAACGAAACTAAATAAAGAAGGCAATAAGTTGGTTAGCGATACTAACCAACTGAAATTATCCGCCCCTGACGGAAAAAAATATTTAACCGACACGCTCGACAGCGACGGCGTTATCGCTCTTGCCAAGCAATTTCCGAATAACAAGGCTATGAAATTTCTTGACTGGTTTACGTATAGCGATAACAGCATCGACGGACAAAGCAAGAAAAAAGCCTATTCTTTTTTTGAAAGCAACCTCATTAATGAAGCCGAAATCGGGACTACGAAAAGTTTACAACAAATTCACGCCTATATTTTCGGAGGATTGTATGATTTCGCGGGAAAAATAAGGCAAAAAAACATTTCAAAAGACGGCTTCCAGTTTGCGGTGGCACACTTTCTGGGCAACACATTAAAGCAAATTGAACACATGCCCGAAAACACATTCGAAGAAATTGTTGACAAATATGTGGAAATGAACATCGCCCACCCGTTCATGGAAGGCAATGGGCGAAGTGCGCGCATATGGCTTGATTTGATACTGAAAAAACGCCTGAAAAAATGTGTGGATTGGAGCAAAATTAGCAAAAACGATTACCTGAATGCAATGGTGAAAAGTCCCTCAAACAGTACGATACTAAAAAACGTGCTGAAAAATGCCCTGACCGATGAAATCAACAGCCGCGAAATGTTTATGAAAGGAATAGACTACTCGTATTATTACGAAGCAATCTATTAGCCCTTCCTTCATTCAATTCTCTGTGCCCCTCTGTGTGCCTCTGTGCGCTCTGTATAGCGCAGCCTGCGTAGCTCTCCCCCGCTGGCGGGGGTGCCCGTAGGGCGGGGGTGGACTTAACTAAGAACTAAGAACTAAGAGTTAAGAGTTAGCAATCACAAAAATCACAAAAATCACAAAAATCAAAGTTCAGACGCCCCAAAACAAACGCGGCCGGTAACGATACCGGCCGCGTTCTTCGATCCATTTGCATGGAGACGTCCTACGGAATAATCACGCTTTGGATGTCGCTCCACAGGCCTTTTTCGCCGGTAGTGTTTT
>JAIRKX010000160.1 GCA_031259805.1 Prevotellaceae bacterium
AATCGCTCAACAAATGCCTCTGCTGAAAGTTTCAATGCTAAAATCAAATCTTTCAGAACTGCTCTCAGAGGGGTTACTGATATCAACTTCTTCCTATTTAGGTTATCTAAAATTTATGCCTAGACACAGGATTTTGCTGGTGAGCCGTTATTTTTCATATTGTTCATAGTTCTTAGTTCATTGTGTTGCGCTCGTTCCTCGCGCACGCAGCGGCGGAATCTGCTCCTTGACGCAAGGCCGTGCAAAGCGCCCGGTGCAGGGAATTTTCTATCAACCAGTGAAAACGAATATATTTTAGATGCGTCAGCCCTGCCGCCGCAGGTACGTCTCGCGCACCACGCTTCGTCATTCAATTCTGAACCAGTCGGCGTCGAGCCAGCCGCCGTCGTTGAGTGGTTGCGGGCGGGTACAGAAAAGGCCGACTTTGGCGCCTATCCATTTGCCTTCGCGGGCGTTGAACGTCCGGCCTAACGGGTGGTAGCGTTCGCTGTCGGCGCTGTAGCTGAATGTGCACAAGGCGGCGTTGCGGCTGTTCTGTTCGACTTTCACCTGTAAGTAGACTGTCGCGTTGCTCAGCGTCGTCGAGGCATTGATTTTTTCCGTATGGCCGCGGTCGGCTTGCAGGCATTCGTTTTGTGAGAGGATAAGCCCGTCGGGCGTGTTTTCTAATGATAGCAGGGCATAATCCAGCCCCATGACGACGAGTCCGGCCCGCTCGCCGGTTAGCTTGTTATGCGGATGGAAGGTTATTTTGGCGGTGGCCGTGAAATGAGGCGCAGGGAATTTTTGGAGCAGCAGGTTGGGCGCGTCCCAGAGGTTTCGGTAATTTTCGGGGATCGGTACGGAGTATAGCCGCAATACGCTTTGTTCGGCGTGTGCAAATGCCCACCACGGCATGGGGTTGGCGTGCCATTGCCATTGTCGACCGAGTCTGTTGGCGTCAAATTCGTCGCTTTCGGCGGGGGTGGCAATGGGCTGGGTGAGCCCTGCGGCGGGTTTTTTGTGTGTGGCGACCGGATTTCCACAGCCGTCGGCGTCGGCGTCCTGTCCGATAACCGGCCAGTCTTCAACCCACGTCATCGGTTGCAGGTGCACGACGCGCCCATACGCGCCGATGTCCTGGAAGTGAATAAACCAATCTTCGCCGGTTGGCGTGTCGATCCATCCGCCCTGGTGCGGCCCGTTGATGGCGGTTTCGCCGGTGGCCAGTACGATTTTCCGTTCATACGGGCCGTAGATGTTTTTGGCGCGCAAGGCTACCTGCCATCCTGTGGCGACTCCTCCGGCGGGCGCCAGGATATAGTAATAGCCGTTGCGGGTGTAGATTTTGGGGCCTTCGATTGTCGGGTCGAGTTCGTGTCCGTCGTAGATGATCGTGCTTTCGCGGACGACATTTTTGGCGTCGGCCGTCAGTTCGCACACGGCCAACAGGCTTTTTATGCCGGCGCGGCTGCCGGCAAAGGCGTGTACGAGATATACTTTTCCGTCGCTATCCCACAGGGGGCAGGGGTCAATGAGGCCTTTTCCGGGCTTGACCAGCGTCGCCTCTTCCCATGCGCCGTCGGCGTGTTTTGTTTTCAGCATATAGATACCATAGTCGGGGTCGCCGTAGAAGATGTAGAATTCGCCATTGTGGTATCGGATGCTTGGCGCCCATACTCCGTTGCCATGCTGCGGTTTTGCAAATTCGGTTTCCGGCTTTTGGAGGGTCAGGGCATGGCCTGCGAGTGTCCAGTTGACAAGGTCTTTCGAGTGGAGGATGGGCAATCCCGGCGTGGCGTTGAAACTTGATGCGACCATGTAGTAATCGTCGCCTGCCCGACATACGTCGGGGTCGGAATAGTCGGCATGTAAGACAGGGTTTTTGTACATGCCATTTCCCATGTCGGCTACCCATACTTTCGAGACGGCTGTCGTCTGCGCCGTTAGCATCGTCGGTACGAGCGTCGTCGGCACGAGCGCAATTAAAATAAATCGGAGTGCAATCATGGTTGATTTTATATTTTGGATACTGTTTAAGGATCAATCGTCAATCGCCCGCCGCATGCCTTTGTTCAGGATGGATTGGATGTCGGCGGCGAGCAGGTCGGCAAGTCCCGGGATGCGGGTCAGGTCTTCGTTCCAAAGGGTTTTCGATGCCAGCACGCCGCGGGCGACGGTGTCGGCGTCGCCGCTACGCCAGAGTTGCGCAAGGAGGTCTACGATTTCGCGGCTGTCGTTAGGTACGATTGTGTCGTGGCCGCGCCGTCCGCCGCGGTAATAGACGCAAATTGCGGCCAGCCCCATCACAATACCCTGCGGCAGGCGTCCCGTACGGGCGTGGTAGCGTTTCAGTCCGGGCAGGTCGCGTGTTTTGAATTTTGGGAATGAATTAAGCATGATGCTTGTTACAAAATGCTTGACAAACGGATTGCGGAAACGATCCATCACGTCGTTCGCAAACGTTTCGAGTTCTGCTTTCGGCAGGTTCAGGGTGGGTAGCAGTTCGTCGAACATTACCCGACGGACAAAACGGCCAACGACCTCGTCTTCGCACGCTTCGCAGACGGTGTCCAATCCGCTGAGGCAGGCTACCGGCGCCAATACGGTGTGAGGCCCGTTGAGCAGGGTTACTTTACGGTCGTGATAGGGTTTTTCGTCGGATGTGAACAGCACGTTCAGGCCGGCCTTATCGGCGGGAAATTCCGCCGCCACGCTTTGCGGCGCTTCAATGACCCACAAGTGGAATATTTCGCCTTTGACGACTAATTTATCTTCGACGCCGATGCGTTTCCAAATAGCCCCGATGTTATCTTTCGGATAGCCCGGTACGATCCGGTCAACCAGCGTGCAGTAGACGCCGCAAGCGGTGTGAAACCATGTCCGGAAGGCGTCGCCCAGTTGCCACAGGTCGATGTATTGCTCAATACATTTTTTCAATTCTACGCCATTGTGGAAAATCAGTTCGCACGGGAAGATGATCATCCCTTTGTCGGCGTCGCCGGCAAAGGTTTTGAAGCGGTGATAGAGCCATTGCGTGAGTTTTCCCGGGTATGATTTGGCCGGTTGGTCGTCCGGCTTATCGTCGGGACGGAAGGCGATGCCGGCTTCGGTGGTATTGGAAATGACAAAACGCATGGCGGGATTTTCGGCGGTGGCCAAATAATCGTCGAATTGCGTGTAGGGATTCAGCCCGCGACTGATGACGTCTATCAGCCGGATGTCGTCTACCGGGCAGCCATTTTCGAGGCCTTGCAGGTTGACGTGATACAGGCCGTCCTGTGCATTCAGTACGTCGATCATGCCCGTTTCTATCGGCTGTACGACGACCACGCTGCTGTCGAAGCCGGCGCGTTCGTTCATGATAGAAATCATCCAGTCGATAAACGCACGAAGGAAATTACCTTCTCCGAATTGGAGAATACGTTCGGGACAGGTGTTGGCGGAGACGGTTGTTCTGTTTAATGGAGTCGACATAATGGTTAATGGTTAATGGTTAATAGTTCGTTTTTAATTTGGCGATTGCGGTTAGCGATTTTTTACATAAATCGGTGATACGCTTCCAGTCGTTCCGTTCGATGGCGTCCTTCGGGAAGAGGTTCGATCCCATGCCTACGCAGGCTACTCCGGCGTTGAACCATGCGGTCAGGCTTTCTTCGGTCGGTTCGACGCCGCCGGTAGCCATGAGTTGCGACCAGGGCATCGGGGCCAGGATGTTTTTTATAAAGGACGGTCCGCCTGCATTCTCTGCCGGGAATATTTTTACCAAATCGCAGCCGGCTTCCTGAGCCATGCCTACTTCGGATACCGTGCCGCAGCCCGGCGTATACGGGATGGCGCGGCGGTTGGCTGTTTTGGCGACATCGGGGTTGAACAGCGGCCCGACGATAAAATTAGCGCCTGCTTGTATGAACAGCGACGCCGTGCCTGCATCGACTATCGAGCCGATGCCCATCACCAGTCCAGGACAGCGCCCGGCAGCCCATCGCACGAGGTTGCCAAAGATTTCATGCGCAAAATCGCCGCGGTTGGTAAATTCAAACGCGCGGATGCCTCCGTCGTAACAGGCGGCTACGACCTGTTTGGCCACTTCGAGGTCGCGATGGTAAAAGACCGGTACAACGCCGGTGTCGAACATCGCGGCCAAAGTTTGTATTTTCTTAAATGTTGCCATATTGTCTGTATTTTATTGAGCTTGTTTTGCGGAGCGGTTAGCGGGATACGCGCCCCGATGCATCGCCCGTCATCAGTTTTTCGACTTCCTCCACCGTTACCTGATTGTAATCGCCATAGATGGTATGTTTCAGGCACGAGGCCGCAACAGCAAAATGAAGCGCGCGCCTGTCGTCGTCCGGAAACGTAAGGAGGCCGTAAATGAGGCCGCCCATGAAGGCATCGCCGCCGCCCACGCGGTCGACGATGTGCGTAATATCATACGAAGGCGAGCGGAAGAGCGTTTGCCCGTCGAACAACACGCCGGCCCATGTGTTATGGTTGGCGCTAATCGAGCCGCGCAGGGTGATGATGACTTTCCGGGCACGGGGAAATCGGGACATCAATTGCCGGCACACCGACTCGAAGGCCGCCGATTCGATGTGCCCGGCGGTGCGTTGCACGTCGAAGCCGTCGGGCTTAACGCCAAAGACCATTTCGGCGTCTTCTTCGTTGGCGAGGATGATGTCGCAACCCGCCACCAGCGCCGGCATGACCTCCGAAGCGTGTCGACCGTACCGCCAGAGATTTTTCCGGTAGTTCAAATCGGTCGAAACGGTTATGCCCAAGCGGTTGGCCACACCGATGGCCTCCAGACAGGCGTCGGCAGCGCCTTGCGACAGCGCCGGCGTGATGCCTGTCCAATGAAACCATCGGGCGTTGTGCAGGACATGTTCCCAATCAATCATGCCGGGACGGATGTCGGCCATCGAAGAGTGGGCGCGGTCATACACCACCTTGCTTGCGCGGGCGACGGCGCCCGTTTCCAGAAAATAAATCCCAAGCCGTTCGCCCCCATAGATGATGTGGCGCGTGCCTACGCCGTATTTCCGCAGGTCTTTTATACAAGCCTGCGCGATATCGTTTTGCGGTAGCCGCGTCACAAATTCTGCCGGCAGGCCATAATTGGCCAGCGATACAGCTACGTTGGCTTCGCCGCCGCCGAACGTAGCGACGAACCGGTCGGTCTGACTAAAACGCAGATAATCGGGCGTTGCCAGCCGTAACATTAATTCACCGAAAGTAACAATTGTCTTCATCATATACCGATTTAATTTCTGCAAAGATAAGAGGTATATTTGAAAATCGTGCACTGTTTATTTTCTACTTTTTACACTATATTGATATGTTAGAAAATAATTGTACTTTTGCAGCATCGCAAAAACATGAAACGTACAGATTATGAAACCAGCATTACGAAGTATTACTTCCAATCCGCAAGCCTCATTCACCGTACGGAAAGACGTAGGCGCTAACGTATATAGCATGTGGCATCATCATCCTGAAATTGAACTGTTGGTTATCCGCGGGGGACGCGGCGTACAGACGATCGGCGACCGTACCGACAACCTGAACGAATCGTGCCATATGACGCTAATAGGCCCGTATCTTCCTCATACCATGTCGTACGATAGCAAGCCCGGCGAACAGATCGTGGAGGCCATTGTCGTTCATTTCAAACAGGGTCTTTTTACCCACGAATTGCTTAACCTGCCGGAAATGCAACCGCTGCAGAAACTTTTTTCCGATATTGTCTATGGTTTAAATATCACGGGCCGCACGTTGTCCGAATTAGAACCGCGCATGTTCCAGCTATACGCCGCCGATTATTTCGACCGGTTCTTTATCCTGCTTGATATTCTACGCCTCATCGCCCGCCGGCGGCAAGACCGCGCGCCGATTGCCGGCAAAGGCTTTATCGGCCATTTCTCCCCGCAGGACAACAAGCGTCTGGATAAGATTTATCAATATACGTTTGAGCATTACAACCAGAGTGTCAACCTGACTGATTTGGCCGAACAGGTCGGATTTTCGTGCGCGGCGTTTTGCCGTTATTTTAAACAGCAAACAGGTAAGACATACGTCCAATTTCTAACCGAAGTCCGCATCGGCCATGCCTGCCGCCTGCTGATGGAACAGGAACTGGATGTGATACAAGTCTGCTATGCCTGCGGGTATCGCCACGCTTCCAACTTCTACCGGCATTTCGTCCATATTAAAGGAGTAACTCCCCTGCAATACCGACGGGCCTACCAGAAAATGGAGGAGAAAGACGGCCATTGACTGCCGACGTAGCAGTTTTTGCATATGCTTACAATGTAACTGTTGGGCCCAACAACTCAATTGTTG
>JAIRKX010000195.1 GCA_031259805.1 Prevotellaceae bacterium
CACCCCCGCCTGTCGGCACCCCCGCCGGCGGGGGTGCCGACAGGCGGGGGTGGACTTTTCTTTTCACCTTTTCACCCTTTTACAATGGAATAATTCCCCGACATGTCCGGAAGCCGTTGGGACATGTCCCGAAGCCGTAGTATACCGTGTATGCGACAATCTGCGGCGCCCCCATCGTAAAAGTACAAAAAACGAAAGCAACGCCAAAATGTTGTTTACCATTTCAATAGTTCAACAACTCAACGACTCGACAATTTTTTGTATTTTTGCACAAAATTTCAACAGAATATATGAGTGATAATAATACTATATTAGCTAAATTGGAAGGGCTTAGCCAGAAGTTTGACACAATCGGCAAGCAACTGGGCGAATCGGATATCGTGGCCGACATGAAGCGCTATGTTACCCTCAATAAGGAATATCGCGAGTTAGAGCCGATTGTAGCGGTGGCATCAAAGTATAAAAAGGCATTGTCCGATTTGGCTAACGCCAAAGATATTTTAGTGGGCGAAAAAGATGTGGAATTACGCGAAATGGCCAAAGAAGAGGTCGATTCGCTGGAAGCCTTCATTCCGCAGATAGAAGGAGAAATCAAACTGTTACTCGTTCCCGCCGATCCTCAAGACTCAAAAAATGCGATTTTGGAAATCCGTGCCGGTACCGGTGGCGATGAAGCTTCGATTTTTGCCGGCGAGCTGTTTCGCATGTACGTCAAATTTGCAGAAAAAAAAGGCTGGAAAGTAGAAGTCAATTCCAGTTCCGAAGGCACGGTAGGCGGCTTTAAGGAAATCATTTGCGAAGTGAGGGGGAACGGCGTGTATGGCGTGATGAAGTACGAAAGCGGCGTACATCGTGTACAGCGTGTGCCTCAGACCGAAACGCAGGGACGGGTGCATACTTCCGCCGCATCGGTAGCCGTGTTGCCCGAAGCCGACGAGTTCGACGTAGAACTCAACGTGAATGACATCCGCAAAGATACTTTTTGTTCGTCGGGTCCTGGCGGGCAATCGGTCAATACAACCTATTCGGCCATCCGGCTGACGCATATCCCTACGGGACTGGTCGTACAGTGTCAGGACGAGAAATCGCAAATTAAAAACTACGACAAGGCGCTGACCGAATTGCGCACGCGATTATATAATTTGGAGTACGAAAAATACCTGAACGAAATTTCGAGCAAGCGCCGGACAATGGTCTCTACCGGCGACCGATCGGCGAAAATCCGCACGTACAATTACCCGCAAAGCCGCGTTACCGACCATCGGATTAACTATACGATGTACAATCTGCCGGTATTTCTGGATGGCGATATTCAGGAAGTCATCGACCAGCTACAAGTGGCCGAAAATGCCGAACGCCTCAAGGAAACCGATATGTAACGCCGTCCGGCATTTGGCGTACAGCCGTCGGGCTTTTTATGTTTGCCGGGTTGACCGTCCATGAAAAAGGGAATATCGTTTTTTAGACAATTTAGCTTCTTCGGAAAAGCGCCGCATCACCCGAAGTTTGGGGGGCTGGAGATTTTGAAATACATCGGGCCAGGGTTGCTGGTTACGGTGGGGTTCATTGATCCGGGCAATTGGGCGTCGAACATTGCCGCCGGCGCCGACTACGGCTACACGCTTTTGTGGATGGTAACACTTTCGACCGTGATGCTGATTATTCTGCAGCATAACGTAGCGCACTTGGGTATTGCTACCGGACTGTGCCTCTCCGAAGCCACGACAACTTACCTCCGCAAACCGCTGGCCTATTCTATTCTTAGCACGGCCATGCTTTCGTCGGTATTTACGTCGCTGGCCGAAATTTTAGGTGCGGCCATTGCATTAAATATGCTGTTCGGATTGCCGGTGAAAATCGGGGCGCTACTGTCTGCCATGCTGGTGTTGGTATTATTGTTTACCAATTCCTATCGTAAAATCGAACGCTGGATTATTGGTTTTGTATCGCTTATTGGGGTTTCGTTTATTTACGAATTGTCGCTGGTGCAAGTAGAATGGGGCGAGGCGTTGCACGGATGGGTAGTCCCCGACATCCCTGACGGGTCGATTCTAATTATTATGAGTGTGCTGGGAGCGGTAGTCATGCCGCACAACTTATTTCTGCATTCCGAAGTTATCCAAAGCCGGCAGTGGAATCTGCAGGATCCGAAAGTTATCAAGAAGCAATTGCGGTATGAGTTTTTCGATACGCTTTTTTCGATGGTCATCGGCTTTTGCATCAACAGCGCGATGATTATTTTGGCGGCAGCCACTTTTTTTCAAGACCATACGCCTGTAATCGAACTCCAGCAGGCGCAAACGATGCTTCGTCCGTTGCTGGGGACAAATGCGGCGGTGGTCTTTGCTGTGGCGTTATTGTTTGCCGGCATTGCATCGAGCGTTACGTCGGGCATGGCGGGCGGGAGCATTTTCTCCGGTATTTTTTCCGAATCCTACGATATCAAAGACCGCCATTCAAAAACCGGCGTGTTACTGTCGATTGTGGTGGCGGCATTACTCATCTTGTTTATCAGTAACCCGTTTCAAGGCCTGCTCCTGTCGCAGATGGCGTTGAGTATACAGTTACCGGTAACAGTCATCACACAAATTTACCTGACTTCCTCAAAAAAAGTGATGGGCGTATATGCCAACCGAAAATTCTCCATCGCATTACTGGCGCTGATTGCCGTAGTGATTTGTTATTTGAATATACGGCTGTTCCTGTCGGTACTGTAAGATTATATATTTGGATTGACCGATTGCCGGCGCGGTTAGAATCGTTCGACCCAAGCGTTCAGGTATTCCACATCGGTACGCTTAAATCCGTCGAGCATTTCTGTGGCTTCGCGTCTCGATTTATAACGATATGCGCTGATTTTGTACTGGCCGCCCGAACGAATAATTTCGCACCTGTCGCATACGCCGGCGTTTTTTTGCTCTATCATAACCGATTCGGCGGTAGCTTCGTCGGAATATGCCCCTAAAATGACATGATAGTATTGCCTTTTGGCGCCACTATGTCGTGCCGGTTTTTTTACTTCCGGCGGCGTATAAACAGTAGCCGCTTGCTGCGGTGTAGTGTCTACTACAGGCGCTTGCGGATAGTCATCTTCCGGCGTCGTTTGCACGATAGTCTCCGACGATTGCGAACGATAATGGTTGTACACCATATACAGCGCAAATCCTGCGGCAGCTAATAAAATTATTGCTACGACAATAATAATGTAGCGATTTGTTTTTGAACTTTCCATATCTTCTGGCTCCTCCTTATTTATAGTTGAAATAATGGGTTTTATAATCGGAGCTCCTGACACAGGCTCCGGATTTTGTATAGTAATCGGATTTGTGGATACTTCCGACAACGGTGTAATACTCAATTCGTCCAAACCGATTGACTCGGGTAATAAGTTTAAATCGTCATCCTTCTCAAAGAGGTAGTCTCCATCGGCGGTAATGCGCAAAGTTCCAAAGTCGGGCAATTCTACACGCTTCCCTTCGTCCAGCGCTGTTTGTATGTCGGTTGTGAGTTGTGTTATTTGTTGCTTGGCTTCGTCGAGCGGGATACATTCTTTAGCCGCCACCCGCGCTTCCAACAGACCGTCATTCCAAAGTTCTTCTTCCCGAAACTCAATGACTTTCGAAGGCGGCAACAAGGATTTGCCGTTTTTGATGAGCGTTGCCGGCTTATATTCCGTTTTGAATGCACCTATCCCAGGAAGCGAAACACGGTTGTGCTCACGCAGCAATTCTACCAAAATGGTACTTATTTTAAAAAGACTTACAGCCATAACTATATTTAGTTTTGCAAAGATAAGGATAATTCTTGAATATTGTTCATTTATTGTTAATGAATTTTTACTAATCGTGTTAATAGCATTTTCACTTTACTCGTTTTTGAAGCGCATACATTTCGTCCCGGAATAGTGCGGCTGCCTGAAAATCAAGTTTCTTAGCTGCTTCTTCCATGCGATGACGGGCAGTGGTAATGGCTTTTTGCAAGGCGTCTTCGCTCATGTAAGCTACGACGGGGTCGGCGGCGATGTCCGGTTTTTCTTCACCGTATGTGTAGTTTATTGATGAAATTTGCTCGCCGCTGAAAATAGCGCGTCCGCTCTTGATGGCTTGCTGGGGCGTGATGCCGTGCGTTTCGTTGTATTTTAATTGTTTTTCGCGACGGCGGTTGGTCTCGTCAATCGTGCGCCGCATAGATTCGGTGATTTTATCGGCATACATGATAACCAGCCCGTTGACATTCCGCGCGGCACGCCCGGCGGTTTGCGTCAGCGAGCGTGCCGTACGCAGAAACCCTTCCTTGTCGGCGTCGAGGATAGCAACCATCGACACCTGTGGCAAATCCAACCCTTCGCGCAGGAGATTGACGCCAACCAGCACATCGAACAGGCCACGTTGCAGGTCTTCCATGATTTGCACCCGCTCCAGCGTTTCGACACCGGAATGAATGTAGCGGCAACGGATGTGGATGTTTTCCATATATTTTGTCAGGTCTTCGGCCATGCGTTTGGTGAGCGTGGTTATCAGCACCCGCTCGTCGACGGCGGAGCGTTGGGCAATTTCGTCAATCAAATCGTCAATCTGGTTGAGCGACGGACGTACTTCTATCACCGGGTCGAGCAGACCGGTAGGACGAATTAATTGCTCGACGACAATTCCTTCGCTACGTTTCAGTTCATAATCGGCCGGCGTAGCGCTTACATAAACCGTTTGTCCGACGAGGGATTCAAATTCTTCAAATGACAGCGGACGGTTGTCGGATGCTGCAGGTAAGCGGAAACCGTATTCTATCAATGTTTGCTTGCGCGAACGGTCGCCGCCGATCATGGCGCGCACCTGCGGCAACGTAACGTGACTTTCGTCGATAAACGTAATGAAATCGTCAGGGAAATAATCGATCAGACAAAAGGGACGCGACCCGGCGCTACGTCCGTCGAAGTAGCGCGAATAATTTTCGATACCCGAGCAATAGCCCAATTCCTTGATCATTTCCAAATCATATTCGACCCGCTGTTTCAGTCGCTTTGCTTCCGCCGGTTTATTGATAGACAGGAAGAAATCATGCTGCTTCAGCATATCGTCCTGAATAGAACGGATGGCCGTGTGCATACGTTCTTTTGTGGTAACAAATAAATTAGCCGGATAGATAACCACGCTTTGCGGCTCGTCGATGGTGCGCCCGCCAAGGGGTTCAAACATTTCGATTTTTTCTACTTCGTCGCCCCAGAATACAATACGATACGCATAATTGCCATAGGCCAAATGCACATCGACCGTATCGCCTTTGACGCGGAATGTACCGTTTTTGAAATCGGTTTCGTTACGCGAATACAGACTGTCGACCAACGAATAGAGCAGTTTATTGCGCGACAATACCTGCCCGCATTGCACCGACACCGCCGTCGCATGGAAATCGTCGGGATTGCCGATGCCGTATAAGCATGAAACGCTGCAAACGACTACTATATCACGTCTTCCCGAAAGTAACGACGAGGTAGCGCTCAAACGCAGTTTTTCAATTTCGTTGTTAATACTCAAATCTTTTTCGATATAGGTATCGGTGGTCGGGAGGTAGGCTTCGGGTTGGTAGTAATCGTAATACGATATAAAATATTCGACGGCGTTATTCGGGAAAAACGTTTTAAACTCGCCGTAGAGTTGCGCCGCCAAGGTTTTATTATGGCTTAAAATCAACGCAGGCCGTTGCAATTGGGCAATGACATTGGCCATAGTAAATGTTTTGCCCGAGCCGGTTACACCCAACAACGTACTCGCCGGAACGCCGTCGCGTAGCACCTGCACAAGTTGCGCAATCGCTTCCGGCTGGTCGCCGGTAGGTTGATATGCCGCTGTAATCGAAAAGTTCATGAGGCAAAGATACAAAAGAATTAGAAATTACGTGAAGCGTAAAGTGTGCATGCAGGCTGTTGTTCGAACGATGGTTTATATAATTCCTTATATTTCTACCAACATAGCATGCCTAACGGCACGCTTCTTTATTTTCATTCCGTCGGTTTTAACTAAGAACTAAGAGTTAAGAACTAAGAACAACTCTCAACTCTCAACTTTCAACTTTCAACTTTCAACTAATCAAGAAAAACAGGTCAGAATATATAATTTTTGCCTTTTTCTGTTTGG
>JAIRKX010000019.1 GCA_031259805.1 Prevotellaceae bacterium
GCTTCGGAGTGTAGCCCGAAAGCTTCGGAGTGATGATTACTGCCGACCGTGTGGGTAAGAAAGTCATTACAGCCGCGAAAGCGTTTCCGGGCAATCCTGTACCTTGTACCCTTTACCACGCAGGCAATTCATAGTTGTCTTTGTCGTACGGCTTCAAACAATGTGACGGCGGTGGCGGTGGCTACGTTGAGCGCGGCAATAGGGCCTTGCAGGGGAATACGTATGGTGGCGTCGGCCAGCTTTAAGGCGGCGGGGGAAATGCCCGTATCTTCGGCGCCGAAGATGATGGCGGTTGGGCGGGTAAAGTCAGCGACATATAAAGGCTGTGCGGCTTTTTCGGTGGCGGCGACGATGTGTAGCCCGTGGGCTTTCAACAAGTAGATGGCCGTCCGGATATTCGGCGTTCGGGCTACCGGAATGTAGAGTAAAGCGCCTGCCGATGTTTTGATGGCTTCGGTGTTGACCGGCGCCGCACCCTTGGCCGGCAATACAATCAAATGAACGCCGGCGCACACGGCCGAGCGGGCAATGCCGCCGAAATTCCGTACATCGGTAACGCCGTCGAGCAGCAGCACGAGCGGTTGTTCGCCGCGCTGTATGACGCCGGATACGACCGTGTCCATATCAGCGTATTCAATCAACGGCACGTAGGCTACTACGCCTTGATGGACAAGCGAAGTAAGCCGGTTGAGTTTTTCCACAGGGACAAATTGCACGGATATTCCCTTTCCGGCCAATGCCGTTTGTAGCGTGCGAAACAGTTCGCCGTCCATACCTTGCCTGCACAGTACCCGTTCGATGGCGCGGCCTGCTGCGACTGCTTCTAATACGGGGCGTAGCCCAACGATAATATATTCTTTCATATTTCAATATTTGAAAATACTTTTCACGAGGGAATGTTTTCCGTTGGTTAATTTAACCAACAGGATACCTGCCGGACAATGGGATACATCCAATTCGAATGGGATGGTGTGAAATTCCTTCGATATGTAGACCTCGCCGGTGAGCGTATAGACCGTCGCGCTGACATCGGACGATACGTGGTGTTGCATCTCGACCCGTACGGCGCTCTTTGTCGGGTTGGGTGAGAGCGTGGCGGCCAGCGTGGTGGGTTCGTATAGCATAATCCGGTCGGACGCTATGTTCGATGTATCGGTATGATTGGCTACCGCAAAATAGACGTCTTTCATGCCGGCGTTTCCCGGCAAGAGGTATGTGAGGGTGTCGGCGTAGGGAAGCCATTCGAGGCCGATGGCGTTGGCGGCAGGGGCTACGCTGTATACGCTGGGGGCGCCGTTGAGGACTGTGTGGTTTAACGTAACCGTGCGGTTGGCGGTACGCTCGTCGTCCTTGTTTAGTGCAAAATAGGTAACGCTGAGCGGGGGCTGCGGCTGGTAGAGGATGTCGTCAGACAGGATGCCGGTTTCGCCCCGATCGTTCCGTAATCGGGTGTAGATGATGCGGGGGCCGGCATCGCCTTCGGCTAATGTGTAGGTAAGAGCATCGGGATTATAGGGTAGCCATGCCGCATCGTGCAAGTCGGGCTGTTCGCCTGCGACATATTCCGCCGGTTCGCCGCCGCTAAATGTATACGTAAGATGCACCGAGCGCACCGGCGTAACGGCGTCGTTGTCGTTGATGGCAAAACCGGTGAATACAATATCGGGCATCGTCGCAAGGCGTACTTCCTGTGTACAGTCGGTCGCGACGGTCAGCGAGCCGCTTGCCGGATGATAGCCGTCGCGCGTAACCACATAATCGTAACCGCCGGCGGGTATATCGGTAAAGACATATTGTCCGGCGGGATTGGTGATGTTGGCAATGGTAATCGTCGCGTCGTTGATGGGGGCTGACGTCCGCTGATCCTGTACGTCGAATGTAACGGAATGGCGAGGCGCGTCGGGCTGGTATATTCGGATATTGTCGATTGCTGCCGGTGGTTGCGCGCCGGTATTATCGTCGTTGATCCAGCTAAAGACGATGCGCTTGGTCGTTCCCGCGTAAGCGGCATTCAATAGATGGCTGACGTTCTGCCAGCCGCCCGACAGGTAATAGCGCCCTACGACCGTACCGTCCGACAATGCGACGCCGGGCTGCGGTATCAAGTCCGTGTCCGTTATCCGCACTTCCAGGAAGTCCCACGGAGTGTCATCGCTATATTCGCCGCCGCTGTTCCAGTCGAAGGTCAGGTAGGAGTCGTAGGGCGTGGTCGGAAACAATACGTCGCAGAAAAAGTGCGCGATACTCCGTCGGGTAATCGTATACCGGTTGGCTGCGCCGCCGTTGTCGGAGATATACATTGATTTCAGGCCGGACGCCGCCGTTGCGCTGCCTGCGACCCATTGGTTCTGCTGTCCGTCACAGATAAGAACCCATCCGGCGAGGGGCGCTTCAAAACCTTCGTTCAGTGGAATGTTCTTCCGTACCGGTTCTCCGCGGATGACCGCGATGGAATAGATCCGGCTTGCATTCCCGTTGGTTACTGTTACCGAGAGGATGTTGATGCCGGGTTCGAGGCTTTTCAGGCCGATGCCGCTTACGTTCGCCGCCGGGTCATTGGTCGTGGCGGAAACGGTTACGGATGTTACGCTCGAGGCGACGTTGACCGTGTAGTTGCTGACAGTCGGGCTGAATGTTGGCATCAGCGCGCCCGGCTTTACAGACAGGCTTTGGAGCATCAGGTCGGGCAGGTTTTCGCCGTAGCGCGAGGTAACGTGTTTGGTACGTTTCAAGGTTAGTACGTTATTCGCTTTCGCGGAGGGGCCTAGCGGCGTATCTGCAAACCGGATGTCGGGGGAGGAAAAGTAGTAAATCCGCGGGCGTGTAATGCCGTCGGTAAAATACGTTCCGCTTTCGTAGGTCATCACTGTGCTGTAGGACGTGCCTTGCGTCGTAACGCCCCGCCATCCGGCCGAATAGGAGAACAGGCCGGGTCCCGGTTGAAAGTTCTGCTCTGCGTGATGTCCGCAACCCATCGTGTGCCCGATTTCGTGTACGACCGTATGCGACCAGCCCGATTGCTGCACGCGGCTCAAGGCAAAGGCCATGTCCGGCCGTCCGGATTCGGAGGTAAGCAGCCATGCCACGCCTCCTGTAAAGTTAACTTCGGGGATGAATACTACAACGTCGGCGGCATATTGCTGACGCAGCCAGTGGATTTCGTCCATATAGCCGTCGTTCTGCCCGGTGATAAGCTCCAAATCGAGGGAGTTGTTAAATTCGACGTAATCGGTCTGGTGTTTACAGGCTATTTCGAAGGTAATGCCTGTGCCGGAATTGGCCATCGATACATTCGCTATTTGCATGATGCGGTCAATAAGGTCGTCGATATCCGTTATGGTGGCATCATTGTGCGCCCAGCGAGCGGCAGCCGGCGTGTACACAAACAGGAGTTTGATGCTAACCGGGTCTTCGAGGTCGTCTTCGTCCGGCAGCGGAGGCGCGGAGGCAGGCGCAGGGGAGGGGTGCGTTTTTTTGTCGATATGATCGGGGGCGTCGGCGCAGCCTAATTCTTCGACTTGCATGGCCGAGATTTTATAGTGCGATAGATAGGTATTCCCGTCGACGGCGGCGATAAAGAAGCGGGCGTCGTGTTCGGGCAGTTCGGTCATGGCGGAAATTCCTTTGTCGGATGCGGAAATGTAGCAGTAGCCCAACGGCGAGCCGACCACGCGAGCGGTGATGCCTGTAATGCCGTCGCTACTGTGTGCGACCCGTTCAACGATTGCCTTGTAACGGGCGTCGGGGAAGAGGTCGAGTTGCAGTGTATCGCCCCGGTCGCCGGTCGAGAGGGTTTGCAGGCGCGGGTTGAAGTCGAAGGGTCGAACCCGCTCGGCTTTACGGAGCGCCGCCGGCACAGGGCTTTCTTCCGGCAAGGGCCGGAGGGATCGGGAGGCGGTTGCATGGTGGAGGGGTATGGTATTTTGTGCAAGCGAACGGCTTGCCGTAGCGCCGATGAGCGTTAGTATGGCCAACGCCGTCAGGACGGTTTTGGCGGGGGTGTGATAAGTGTGCGAATGCGTATTCATGTTGTATGGATAATTAGATGCAAAGATACGATTTCCTCTTGATTATTTTGGATAATGGATTCGGTATTTGAATCCCCCCACGCTTTACCATTTTTGCATATTGTCTTAATTTTTCATATCTTTGCACCCCTGAAAAAGATACATGCGGGCATGGCGTAATTGGTAGCCGCGCCAGACTTAGGATCTGGTGCCGTAAGG
>JAIRKX010000052.1 GCA_031259805.1 Prevotellaceae bacterium
CGCCGATGAGCATGACGTCCATCAGGTCGGCATAGCCGTAGTTTTTATAGTCGGCGCTGGCCCATGCGGGATAGGCGGCGGCGGTGTTGTAGGTGGGGCTTGCCCAGTTGACGCCGACGCCGTAGTAGGTGGAGTACCATCCGCCGACGTAGGCGCCGAAGCGGATGTCGGGATTCCGCGCTTTGATGCGTTCACGGGTTTTTTCCATAAAGTCGTGGATGACCTTCGCGCGAAATTCCAGCCACTGCTTGAAATGGGTGGGCAGTGCGGTGGGTAGCGAGCCGGTCGATATGTCGTATCGCATCACGTCGTCGGGGAAGTTCGACACAGCGGAGCCCAAGTGAGTTTCAAATTTCGTACGGGTTTCATTCGAGAAATCGCTGTCCAACTCGTGGAAGCGGGCGCGGTCAAGGATGATGCCGTCCAAATCGGGGTAGGCCGCCAAATCTTCCAGCAGGCCGATAATAAATTCCTGTACCTGATCGTTGGCCGGGTTAAAGAATTTGGCGTCGGTCGTGGCCGGATTATCCATCATGTTTACAATACCCGAAGCGGTGAGCAGCTGGGTAGCCCACGCTTTTTTGGTGGCGTCGCGGTAGAGGAGGCCGTTGCCGCCTAAGGCGTTGTAGTTGCCTCCGACGAAGGTGTTGAATCCGGCATAGACTTTGAGTTTTAATTCATGGCCGATGTCGATGAAGGCTTGGAGGTAGTCCCACGTAGCCGTGCGGGTGATTTTCGTATATGCGCCGCCGACCCACGCGCCGAGCCATTGCACTTGCGCCACCTTGCTTGTCGTAAACAGGACGTCGCCCGACGGGGGACGCACGTCCACCACCACGTGGGTGAAGCCGGCGTTTTTGGCCAGCGTGAGGTCGCGGCGGATGTTGTCGCGGCTGTCGGCGAAATCGGGGAAGTTGGCCGAGGCGTCGATCCAGATGAAGCGGGGTTTAGTGCCGTCGTCGGTATCCGGGTCGGGTATGTTGGGCTCTTCCCATTCCCATTCCGGGGTTGTGCTGTCTTTACTACACGAGCAGACTGCCCCCGCAGCAAGGGCAATCAGCGTGCAGTAGAGGGCTGCGCGGGCAGCGCGGGTGGCGCTGCCCGTCAGTCCTTTCCATAATAGGCCGATGGCGTCTATAAGACGATTAGTTTTCATCGGCGTCTTCCGTGTCATTTTCCGCGTTCGGCGGCGGCGGGGGAATCCGTTCGGCCAGTTCCTGCGCCAGAATGCGTTTGTAGCGTTCGAGCACGGCGTTGAGGTCGCGGATCAGCGCGTCGGCGACGTGGTTGCCCACCATCTGTTGGCCTTCGAGCAGCCCGACGATCGAGTGGTAGTACCTGTCGGTGTCCCGCCGGGTGGTAGACATCCGGTAGGGTGTTTGGGCTGCCGTTTCCTGATACCGTTCGGTCATCAGGTCGGTAAAGGTGGCATTGGCTTGCGTTAATTTAGTAACCCATGCGCCGACGTTGAGGGTTGTTACGGCTGCGGCGGCGGCAGGGAATGCCAGTTCGCGCAGCAGGTCGTTGATGGCCGCCGTTTCGTCGTCGAGGGTCTTCCGAGCGATATTTCCGTAGTGTTTGAAAATGTCGCTCAACAATGTAGCGGCGGTAGCCACCGCCGGGTCGTAATGGTGCGTGGAGCCTTGGATGGTCTCTGCCAGTCCGCGGAACAGGCCGTCGCGCACCCGGTCTTGCACGTTGATTTGCTCCGTAATTTCGCTCTTACGGATTAAATCCAACGCCAACACCTCATAGCCGTAGGCGGTCTTGTACACTACGAATAGCGGCTCAAAACCCATATCGGCCGGGTCGTACCGTTCGAAAATACCAATGATATTCTCGTGGCACTGGACGTGTGTCTCGTTTTTCAAATGAGAAAAATTGAGACGGATGATAATCTTGTGCATATCCATTTTATTTTAAATTTATATTATGAACAGAATGAGGAAAAAGGGACTGCGCGACAGGCCCGAAAGTTTCCGTTCGGGCCGCGCAGGGGTGCGGGGCCCGTCCGGAAGTTTCTGTTCGGGCCGCGCAGGGGTGCGGGGCCCGTCCGGAAGTTTCTGTTTGGGCCGCGCAGGGGTGCGGGGCCTGTCCGGAAGTTTCCGTTCGGGCAAAACAGGGCTGCATGCTCCCTCCGTCGATTTTCGCGCAAGCAGGACAGCGCTGCGTGGGCTCGCGCCATTTTCTACGGTCGGGAGACAGGGTCGGGCAGTCGTCTTTTTTCATCCTCTGTTTGGGGTCTAAATATCGTACGTATCGAATTGATAACATACAATGGCGCCGTTGGTAAAATAGTAATACAGGTAGAGGTAGTCGCCGTCGGCAGAGGCTTTGAGCACAATGTCGCTGGTCGAGTTCCCATTGCCGCTTCCCGCACCATAGGTGTTTGTTATCTCCCATATAGCCGCTTCGCCGGGCGTTCCGGAGAGCGGTTCTTCCACATCGACCAGATAGACCTTTTCATTGCCCGTTGTATTGCGGGCATAAGTAAAGGCGACATATTTGGCATTATTAAATTCTATATAATCCAATGCCGCCACAACGGTATTATCGGTTACGGGGTCGAGCGCCGCCGCGACGGTATTGGTCGTTCCGTCTATACGGACTAATTTATTACTGCTCGTAGAGGCGCTGCCTTTGTATCCTACGGCGAAATAGTCGCTTTGGGGATCGGCAGAGGAATAAATGATGTCGCTTCCGTTGTTAGCCCACAGGAAATCGCCGGAGATGGTTACAATATCCGGGGTCTGGGAGACCAGCGCGCCATTGATTACCCGCCAGCGGGCAAATGAGTGGTCGTCGGTTCCGTGAAGGGGTGCGGTGATGATGGCGTTGCCGTCGATGCTTCCGGCGATGGAGATTTTGCGTCCTATCTGGCGGGGTGCGGCCGTCCATGTAATATAGTTATTAATGGTGCCTGCTACAGGGTCGATGCGCCACATGGCAAAGGTGCCCACGCTGCCGGTGTTATACAGGTCGCTCATCAGGACGTTGCCTGCGGCGTCGGCGGTGTTGTAGAAATTAGGCAGGCCGGCGGCGGTATGAGTTACGTCCAAGTCGGGTAGCTGCGCGCCCGTGAAGGCGTCAATCACTTTGCTGGCGGCTGCGCGGGAGGAGATCACAATCCGGTCGCCGGTTACGGCGATACCGTTATAGTTTGCGCTGTTCGCGCCTATTTCGGCAGCGGTTTTCACGAATATCAATTTGGCGCTCTCCGGCCGGATTCCTTTTGCGCGTTTGGCGGGCAATTCTTTTTTCACCGTGTAGGTGGCCGTCGTGCCGTCGTGTGCGGTAACCGTAAAGGTTTGGTTGGTGTTGTAGTCAATCAGCGTTGTACGCGGGTCGGGGCTGATGGTCGCATGGGGCGACAGCCTGACGGTAGCCGTACAGGGCGCCAGTACATCGGGCGTAAGCAGCGAAATGGTTTTCGTGCTTTCGGTAATGATGCCGGTCATGGTTGCGTCGCCCAAGAGGGGAATCACAAATTCCTCAATGGCGCAGGCCGCGCTTTTGCGGATTTCGCTGCGGATGGTATATTGCTTTTGCCCCTTCCGCTGGTCGGTTACGGTAATAGTGTGTACCTTTCCGGGCGTCAAGTCGAGGAACAGCAGCGGGGGGTCTATATACACGTTATCGTCCACGTCGGCTCTCATCTTCATTCTCGACAGCATGGCGTTCGTTACCTGATTGTCGCTTGTTTCGGGAAAATAGTAAGGAATCGGGATCACGATGTCGTAAACGCCTTCGGTAACGAGTGCGGTAAATTCGGCTGACTTGTCCTCAAAGGCAGCCGTAACGCTGTTGATTCCTGCACGCGCTACGGGCGGCAGCAGTTCGTCGGGCGTCTGGCAGCCGTTTACGGCAAAGAGGGCGCCCATCAATATCAGTAAGTATATTTTACTTTTCATAGCTGTATAATTTTAGAAGTTGAATTATTTCCATTCGTCGTATTGCTCGACGGCGTTGTTGTTTTGCAATTCGCTGTACGGAATGGGGAGTACGTAGGTTTTAGCAAGGAACTTGCGGTCTTCCTTGTCGCAGTCCACATATTCATACGTGTAATTTGGCGCCATGCCGGTAATTTTCAACCCGTGTACGCGGTAGTTGTTATACCCTGCCGGATAATTCTCGTGCGCCAATCGCCAGCGGCGCATGTCCCAATAGAGATGTCCTTCGTAGGCAAGTTCGATTTTCCGTTCCTGCCGGATGGCGTTGAAGAGGGCGTCGCCCGTAAGTCCCGTTTTCAGGGGCAGGTTTACTCCCGGCCGGGTACGTATGGCGTTGAGGTCGGCCAGCGCGCCCGACGGGCTATTCAGCCGGTAGTTGGCTTCGGCGCGGTTGAGGTAGACTTCGGCCAACCGGATTTCGACCATCGTTTGGGTACTGGCGTCGCTTGTCAAATTGATATGGGCTTCGTTCATTAGTTTCCGCAGATAGTAGCCGGTAACCGTCCTGCCTTGCGGATAGGATTCCGATTTGTATTCCATATAGCGCCCGTTGGTTCCGTTGACGGAATTTTCCATGGTTTTTCCTTTCCATGTGCAGCCGTTATAAATGACGGTGGCGTGGAAGCGCGGTTCCAACTGGTCGTAGGGCGGCGGGGTGGTGGTGGTGCCGTGCCATGGCGACCAGTCCACTGTCGTGCCGTCGGCTTTTTCGTAGGCTTCGACCATTTCCTGCGTAGGCCCGCCTTTCCCGCCTTCATTGACAATATCGCCAAAGGGCGCATAGTCTCTGTCGAAACGGTGGCTGGGGCCGGTAAGCAGGTATTTGTATTCCAGAATGGATTCGGAATTACTGCCTTTCCATGCGTCGGCGTAATTGGGCGTCAACGCATATTTATTTAAGGCGAATACCGAATCGGCGGCGTTTTTGGCCGACTGCCAGCGTCCGGCATACAGCATCGCCCGCGATTTAAAGGCAAACACGGCGCCTTTGGTAATCCGTCCTTCATTGGCGGCGTCCCATTCGCGCGGCAATGCCGAAGCGGCAAAATCCAGATCCGATTCAATCAAATTCCATGTGTCTTCTGCCGACGAGCGGTTTTTGTCTTTCGCCAAATTCATGTCGGTATAGAGGATTACGCCGCCATGCCGCCGCGCCAGTTGGAAGTAAAGATAGGCGCGGAAGAAACGCACCTGTCCTTCAAATAGCCGGTTGGTTCGTTCGTCGAAGGTCGAGAACTCATACATCCCCACCAGAAACTCGTTGACGCGCCGTATGCGTGTATAGGTGGGTCCCCAGATGGCCAGCCGGCAATCCGACGAAGGGTTGATCTCTTCGGGAATGGTGGCAATCCAGTTGGCGTCGCCGTTGCGGCTGCCGAGTTCCCGGGAGCCGTATTTGAATATGTCGGTCAATCCTTCGGTCAGGTTGCCGTTGAACTGCGAATTTCCGTCTTCCTGCGTCGAAAACAACCCGTACCGGTCAAGGTAAGCGTAAAAGAGGTCGTTGTACATGGTGACCACTTTAATATCGCTCCATACTATTTTATCCGATATTCTGTCGGACGGCGTTGTGTCAAGAAATTCGTCGCACCCGCTCCATATCAAAGATAGAGCCAATGCAGTAAAAAACAAGATACTTTTTTTCATACTATTATTTCTTTAAAAGGTTAATTTAATACCGGCCGCCATCACCCTTTGTTGGGGATAGTAGCCGTTGTTTACGTTTGGCTGTTCGGGGTCAATGCCGTATTTGTTCAGTTCGCTAAACGTTAAAAGATTTTGGCCTTCCACATACACCCGCAGCGCACCGATACCGACGTAATCGAGGAGCTTCTTCGGGAAATTGTAGCCTACTTGCAGGCTTTTTAAACGAAGGTAGTCCCCGTTACGATACCAGAAAGTGGAAGCCCACGCGCTTTGATTGGAACCGCCGGTGATGCTTAAGCGTGCAAATTCCGCATTCGGATTGTCGGGCGTCCATGAATTTTCCACTAAGTACAGGGGCGTATTCCCGTCATGGTAAAAAGCCTTTGTCAGGAATGTATTGTCATTAACCGGCATGACAGCGCCGGGCGTAGCTTCAAGCGGATAGACTCCGGTGAGCGCCACCGTCCGTCCCAGCGAGCCCTGCCAGAGGAACGCAATGTCGATGCCTTTCCATTCGGCGTAGAACGACAGCCCGCCGGTGAAATCGGGATAGGCCGATTTGCCGACATAGCCCCAGTCCTGCTTACCGCTTTCATAATGGCTGATAATACCGTCGCCGTTGCGGTCGAGGTATTTCACATCGCCCACGCGCACGGCCTTGCCCGGAATGGTGGCGGAGTTGGCAATTTCTTCTTCGCTTTGGAAAAGTCCCACCGCAATGAGCCCCTCTAATGACCCTACTTCCTTGCCGGTTAATTTCCCGTAGTCGGGCAGGTTGGGCGATTCCTCAAAGTGCAGCCAGCGGCGATAGGCATAGGTGCCGTTGACGGTAAGCCTGTAAAAGAACTCGCCGATGCGGTTTTCGTGCGACAGTTGTACTTCAAAACCTTTATGGTCTTGTTTGTTTACATTTTCGTATCCCGGCACGTATCCGCCGAACGAATCGGGGTACGACCCCGCTACGGCAGCCGGCATATCATAAATATATTTGTAGAATACGTCAAATTCAATACCCAGTAAACCTTTCCACAGGACGGCATCGAAGCCGGCATTGTATTGCAGCGATTTTGCCCATGTCAGGACGACGTTGGCCGGTACAGAGGTGTTCAGCCCCGGCACTCCGACGCCGCCAATCACCACAGCCGGCGTACTCAGAATGCTAAGCGTATTCAGGTAAAAATACGGCTTCACACCGTCGGTCAATCCGGTAAGCCCTATGCCCCCGCGCAGTTTGAAATGATCTACAAACGGCAACGCGTTTTTAAACCATTCTTCTTCCGACATGCGCCAGCCCAACGAAGCGGCAGGGGTCGTTACCCAGCGGGAGCCGCTGATATTTTTACCGGCAAACAGGTACGAGCCGTCATACCGCACGGTTACTTCGGCTAAGTATTTATCGGCATAGCTGTAATTGATGCGTCCCAGAAAGCCTGCCCATCGCGCTTGACTGCTGTTTCCGCCGGCGGTATATTTACTTTTATCCGAAGCCAGACCTAATTCGTCCAAGGCATAAATGTCATACCCCAAACCGTATCCGGTAAGAGAATTTGCATCGTTTTGCCGGGTTTCCATCAATGCCAGAGCGGTGATGCTATGCAGGCCGAATTTGTTTTCATACCTCAGGCTGGTGTTGGTCGTTAGTGTGTTGTTGTACGTAGCGCCTTCCGATAAGGTAGCGTTGCCTCCTCTGGGGTCAACCGATTTTACATACGTTATAGACTCCGACGGGGAGGATGGCCGGGTGGCTACCATCGTTTCATAGGGGGTCGAAAATTGCTTGGAATTTCCGTCCGAGTAATCATACGATACGGCAAACTTTGCACTCAGTCCTTTTACCCACGGCAAGTCGTAATTTAAGGCAATGGTCGTTTGCAGAATATTTGTTTTTTCCGTCCGGTATCCTCCAAGTTCGGCAGAAGCCATGGGACTTACAAACGAACTCGACGTCCGGGTAGAAACCGGCAGGCCGTCCCATTCCGTCGGCGCAAAGGGCAATGCACGCACAGCCTGTTGCGGGATATTACTCCAATCGTTGGCTCCAACGCCGAAGTATGTCCGCGCGCGTTTTTCAATCCGCCCGCTGACGTCAAAAGTCAGGGTTAAATGTTTGGCAATTTTGGCGTCGATATTGGAACGCAAACTAAACCGGTCGAAGTTGCAGTTTACTACATTCCCCGTCTGGTTGAAATAGCCCAGCGAGGCAAAGTACTTAATGTTCTCCGTACCGCCGGACGCGTTCACATTGTATTGCCCGTTTGTACCGATGCCAAAGGTTTTCTCGTACCAGTTGGTATTACCCCAGCCATCTTCGCCGGCCAGCATTTTACGCACATGTTCCTGTGAAAATACCGGCTCATTGCCGTCCAGTATCCGCGCCTTATTATACCAATAGGCATACTGCGGGGCATCGAGCAGTTGCAGCATTTCGGTGTTCGTACTCACTCCATAGGAGGCGGTAAAATTGATTTTCGACGGCGTTACCTGCCCGCGTTTGGTGGTTACAATAATTACTGCGCTGGCGTCCATTCCGTACACCGCCGCCGAAGACGCATCTTTCAACACCGATATTGTCGCAATATCATTCGGGTCGATTTGCGAAAAATCACGACTAACACCGTCCACTACATATTTAGCCCCGCTCCCGCGCACCAACAAACTCGCCCCGTCGGAGCCCGGTTGCCCCGACTCTTGTAAGCTAATCACGCCGGCAATTCGACCCGCCAAAAGGTTGGTTACATTTGACGCGGGCGCTTTCAGCAGTTCCTCTCCCTGTATCTGGGAAACCGCGCCGGTGATACTGACTTTTTTCTGCGTACCGTATCCGACCACTATCACCTCTTCGAGGCGCCTTACGTCTTCCTCCAGCACAACGTTCAATTCCGTGCGGTTCTGTACAGGGACTTCCTGCGTAACATAGCCGAGCAGGGAAATGACAATCGTGGCATCCGCCGGGCCTTGAATGGCGAAGCGTCCGTCCGCGTCCGTCAGGGTGGTAACAATAGTACCTTTCACAACGACACTCGCTCCGATGACTGTCTCGCCTTTGGCGTCGACCACCGTGCCGGTAATCGTTTTCTGTTGAGCGCTTGCAGGCAGAACGCTCAACAGACTCCACAGGAACATACCGGCCAAAAGCCCTGCACGCTTCCACAGCCCGGTTCCTGATTTCTTTGGTTTTTTAAATACTCTCATAAATAGAATAAGTTGGTTTAATTAATATAATATTTTTAACATGGGAACATAAAATGTTCACAATACAGTTTATATAAATTCCCCGCTTGGGCGTAGGCCGAATGGGGACTCATAAAGTGCGAAAATTCAAAAGTGAGCGCCTTGCTCATGCCGGCTTCCTGCGAATGGATCAATTTTTTTATCAGCTTATCCCATCGGATAGGCAGGAACCGTATGGGCATGTCGCGGTCGAAGGATTCGACGTTTGTCCAGCATTCCATGCCGAATTGCGTGGCCAGTTCGCGGTTGGCCGCGAGGTAGTCTTTCAGTTCGTGGTAGTCCACCTGCCCGTCTTGGAAGGCCAGCGTATCGACCGCCCCACGAATGCCCGCAAGGATTTCCGTCCAGTCCTTCACATGGCGCTCGACGGTGGTAGCGCTGTCGCCGGCCATTACCTGATCGGTTTTCAGTCCGTGGATGTAAGGGGAAATGAGGCAGGGCTTACCACCGGAAATGTCTTTGGCATGTCGCCCGATTTCGGCGAAGGACTCAACGATGCCGCCCGTGCGCCGGCTGACTTCCTGCGACAGATACCAGCCGTAGAACGAAGGATGATAGCCATACTTCTCTTGGATTTCATCTAAAAACAGTTTGTTGATGGCGACTTCCTTTTTAAAATCGCCCGTGAGCCAGTAGCGCCCCGTGTCGAAGATGCCGCAGTAGAATTTCATGCCGTATTTGTCGGCCAAATCCAGAAACAGGCGCATCAGGTCGAACGCCGGTTCGTACATATACGCTCCCTCGTGCTTCAACAGGACGTCGGAACGGAAGGTCATGTAACGCCCGAACGCGCCGCGAATCAGCACGACCGTATCAATGCCCATCCGTTTCATCGCGTCGAAATCGGCATTCCACTTGTCGTAGCCCCAATTTTGGGAAGGGATGTCCCACGTGATTTCATCCAAAAAGGTGCCGGTAACAGGCAGACCGGTTTTTTTGGGGATAAGGCGGTACTGGTCGTCCGTGTCGGGGGAATGGCCTGCGGCAGCGCCGCACGACGCCAACGCCGTCCCTGCCAGCGGTACGGTGCCGGCAGCGAGCAGTGTTTGTTTTAAAAAGTCCCTGCGATTACTCATTTTTAATATGCTAAATAAATTTTTAGATAATAAACAAATTCTTAACTCTTAGTTCTTAGTTCATTGTCTTGCGTCAGGAAGGAGATTCCTTCGCTGCGCTCGGAATGACGTGCGTTGTTCTTAGTTCTTAGTTCCGTAAGCGTTTTCCAGCACTGGTATAGCCCGCGGGGTATATGGAAGCAACCTTTCCATTTACCGCCTTTCAGGGGCAGCAGCACTTCACCGCGGCGGTTGAGGTAACCGTACCATTCCGGGTAGTCCGTGTCTTTGAAGTGCGACCACGTATAGTCGTGCAGCCGCTCGAACCAACGCAG
>JAIRKX010000194.1 GCA_031259805.1 Prevotellaceae bacterium
CTGGGATACCTACTCCACCGCCTCTCCCCCCCTCGACACCGACGGCGACGGCATGCCCGACGACTGGGAAGCCGCGCACGGCCTGAACAAAAACGATGCTGCCGACGGCGCAACGTACAACCTCAGCCCCTGCTACACGAATGTAGAGGTGTACGTGAACTCTATAAAAACTAAAAACTAAAAACTAAAAACTAAAAACTAAAAACTAAAAAACTAAGAGTTGGCTGGCGTAAGACAACTCTTAACTCTTAGTTCTTAACTCTTAACTCTTAACTCTTAGTTCTTAGTTCCCTGCGCCATAAAACGGCAGGGATGGAGGCAGTAAATATTTTACTACCTTTGTAACAAAATTACGAAACCCCATACAATATATGATTCTGCCAGTCATCACCCCTAAAAAATTTAGAGATAACCCTGCGACGACAAATAAAAACGTGTCCAAATTCCAACTCTCAACTCTCCCGCATGGCTGTCCCCCGCTGGCGGGGGTGCCCGTAGGGCGGGGGTGGATTTAACAACTCTCAACTCTCAACGCTTGTTTATAGAAATTGACGATAAATCCGGTTTTTGTTATGGCGTGATTCGCGCGATACAGACAGCGGAGCAGATGCTCGACGCCGGCGAACTGTTTTCGTTAGGCGAGATTGTGCATAACGACCGCGAACTGGAGCGTCTAAAGAAAAGAGGCTTGCATACACTTTCGTACGACAGGCTGGCGACCCTGCGCGATAAAAAAGTGCTTATCCGCGCCCACGGCGAGCCGCCGGAAACCTACCGGACGGCTTATGCGCAACAACTGACTGTTATTGATTGTACATGTCCGGTGGTGTTGAAATTACAGCAGCGCATCAAAGCCTGTTATGCCGAACTCAAAAAGCAAAACGGGCAATTGCTCATTTTCGGTAAGCGCGGCCATGCCGAAGTCAACGGGCTGGTCGGACAACTGGCGGGCGACGCACTGATCATTGAAAACGAAGCGCAGTTAGACGCGATTGATTTTTCGCGCCCTGTCCGCCTGTTTTCGCAGACGACCAAAAGTCCTTACGAATTCCGTATTTTGAGCGAGGCCGTGAAAGCCCGTATGCATCCGGGCGTCTCATTCGAAGCTTACAATACGATATGTGGTCAAGTCGCCGGCCGCCAACCTCAATTAGCGGCTTTTGCCGCCCGCCACGATGTGATTTTGTTTGTCAGTGGACGCAAAAGTTCCAACGGCAAGGTACTGTTTGCCGCCTGCCAATCGGCCAATGCGCGCAGTTACATGATTGAAGATGCCGGCGAGATACAAGTCGGCTGGTTTGCCGACTGCCGCTCTGCCGGTATCTGTGGCGCCACCTCTACACCTAAATGGTTGATGGAGGAAGTGGCGAAAGCCGTTTCAAGAATTGAAAGTTGACAGTGGCGCTCTCCACTTTTCACTTTCCACTTTCCACTTTCAACTAAATCCTATTACTAAATATTAACCGATTATACCTATATATTTAATCGCCGTTTTTGTCGTGCGCCGCGACGGAGTTAATATTATTTATTTATTTTCAGAATATTAATTCAAATTAAAACAGGAACACGTTTTTTGTAGTTAAAATAGTCCTTATTTTAAGCCTGAAAATTTAATGAAAGCTTTGTGTAATTCATTTTTTTTATTTTCCTTTGTATTATTAAATGTGGACGTACACAAATTGAAATGTGGACGTACACAGAGTAGAAAAAGAAAGAGTAAATTTAACCGATTATTTGATATTGCTTAAAAGTTAATTTATGGAAGAGAATACGTCAACTGAAGAAATTCAACGCTTACGCATTACCGATATTGCGCGATTGGCGGATGTTTCGCCCGGAACGGTGGACAGGGTGCTGCATAATCGTGGACATGTATCACCGGAAAAGCGGGAGAGAATAGAAGCGATTATCGAAGAGATGAATTATCGTCCCAATGTGTTTGCACGCTCGCTGTCAGTGAAAAAGGCCATGCGTTTCGTGTCGCTGATTCCCAATTTCGAAACTACCGGCTATTGGGATTACATCCGGAAGGGAATCAACAAGGCACAAAAGGAAATTAGTGATCACCGAATTATCACTGAGCATTATTTTTTCGACCAGTACGACAACCGGTCATTTAACGATGCTACGAAAAAGGTTTTAACTAAGTTGCCTGATGCGGTTATCTTTTCGCCGGTGTTTATCGAAGAATCTATTGCATTTGCCAAAAAACTGGAGCAAAGAAATATCCCCTGCGTACTGGTCGATTCCAATGTCGAAACGATTAATTGTTTGGCGTACTATGGGCAGCATTCGTTGAAAAGCGGTTACACGGCAGCACAATTGCTATTTATGGGCTTGCCACCGGGCAGCGCTGTATTGCTTACCCGCTCGCTACGACCGGGGGGCATTGGCTCGAACCAAGCTGTTCTGCGCGAGCAGGGTTTTATGATGTATGTCAGGGAAAATAAAATCAGGCGGAATTATCATATTGTGCGGCTGGATTTACATACGAGCGATATGGAAAAAAACCTGAAACATTTGAAAACAGTTCTTGATAGCTGTATGGTTCCAGTGTCCGGCGCAGTTATTTTCAGTTCCAAAGTCTACCGGCTTGTCGACGACCTTGCGAAGTTAAAAGTAAAGGGTGTACGGGTAATCGGCTACGATGAATTGCCGCAAAATGTGGCGGCATTGAAAGCCGGTCGTGTCGCGTACCTGATTGCGCAACGTCCCGAGATGCAGGGCTATCTTGTGCTCAAGGATTTGCTTAAGCATTTAGTGTATAAGCAACCTACGCACCGCACCAACTATGTACCGGTCGATATTTTGACAAAAGAAATTGTCGATGAGTATCTACAGTTTAATCAGCGATTGAATGAATAGAACGCCGCTCGGACGCTTACCCTGAAACAAATGTTAGCATACTTAAAAATAAATCATGCGGATAATGTGGCGGTAGCTATTGCAGCATTGCCGGCCGGGACGACGGTAACGGTCGATGGCGCAGTCATTGTGCTGAGAGAGGAAATACCGGCGGGGCATAAATTTGCCCTGATCGATTTTGCCGCCGGGACGTCTGTCGTGAAATACGGCTACCCGATTGGCCATACCGTGCGGACTATTGCCCGGGGGGAATGGGTAAACGAACGGAATATAAAAACCAGTCTCGGCGGAGTGCTGGAATACACTTACCGTCCGCAACAGCCGCCGCCGGCTATCCCCGACCGCCTATTGACGTTCAACGGGTATCGGCGTACGAACGGGGAAGTCGGCATACGTAATGAAATTTGGATTGTGCCTACCGTCGGCTGTGTGAACGGCATTGCCGGCCGGCTGGCTGCTCGTTTGCAGGCCGAAACCGGCGGCGAAAAAGTAGACGCTATTGTGGCTTTCCCGCATAACTACGGCTGTTCGCAGTTGGGCGACGACCACGAAAATACACGCCGGATTTTACGTAATATCGCCTTGCATCCGAATGCGGGTGGCGTGCTGATCGTTGGGTTGGGATGCGAGAACAATCAGATTGCCACGTTCCGCGAGATGGTAGGAGAACACACGCATATTCGGTTTATGGAAACGCAAAAAGTCGCCGACGAGATAGAAGAAGGAATCTCCATCCTTCGCGAACTGTACGACAGAGCGGCCGCTCATGTGCGGGAAGCCATTCCTGTATCCGAACTGAAAATCGGTTTGAAATGCGGCGGCTCCGACGGGTTGTCGGGCATTACGGCGAACCCGTTAGTAGGGCTGTTTTCCGATTTTCTTGTAGCGCAGGGTGGAACTACGGTATTGACTGAAGTGCCCGAAATGTTCGGCGCGGAGACTATTTTGATGAACCGCGCCCAAAATAAAGAAGTGTTCGATAAAACGGTTCATTTAATTAACGATTTTAAAAACTACTTTATAAAGAATGAACAGCCGGTGTATGAAAACCCATCGCCGGGTAACAAAGCGGGCGGCATCTCGACGCTGGAGGAAAAATCGCTTGGCTGCACACAAAAGGGCGGTAAGGCGACCGTCGTGGATGTGCTGGCGTATGGGGAATATCTTCGGCGCTCCGCAGGGAAACAGGGGGGCCTGTATCTGCTGAGTGCGCCGGGCAACGATTTGGTAGCGTCGACGGCGCTGGCTGCCGCGGGGTGCCACTTGGTACTGTTTACTACCGGCCGCGGCACGCCCTTCGGGACTTTTGTGCCGACGATGAAAATCTCGTCCAACACCTCCCTGTACTGCCACAAACCGGCATGGATTGATTTCAATGCCGGGACGATTGTAGAGGACGAAACGCCCGAAGCGGCTTGCCGGCGGCTTATCCGCTATGTACTGCAGGTCGCCGGCGGAGAACCGCTCAACAACGAAAAGAACAAGTATCGCGAAATAGCGATTTTTAAGACAGGTGTAACATTATAAACGAACAGGGCAATGAAACAACACTCCTATAAAAAAATGTGCGGCAATCTTAAACCCCTTGCGGCAGTAAGATTACAGAAAACGCCTCTGCAGTGCACTGAGCCAAAATCGGTTTGCCTCTCCGCAAACCCGCATGGCTGTACACACACACACACACACACACATACGCGCGTAACTACTTCCTCGCACGCGCGAAAGATAGCATTAATCTACTCAATACGTATTATTCCCCACTTTCAAATACCGGAAAGTTATCCACCGGTTTTGAACAATACGTTTACGATTTCATTTGTCGCAGGAGCAATTTGCGACCCCTCACTTATAACTTACCAACTTCATAAGTAAGTTTTAAACATATAATATCAACAACCTAAATTAAGTTTTTATGCAAGGACAAAAAACAAAAAACATTAAACGCTTGCTGACAATGTTGGCAACCTGTTTAATTTCGGTCTGCATGTATGCGCAAACGCAGGTTTCGGGTGTCGTCAAGGATGCGACTGGCGAGCCGGTAGTGGGCGCTTCTGTAACAGCCACCGGCGAAAGAACCGTAGCTGCGATGACCGATGAGAACGGCCGATATGCTATTAGTGTTCCGGCTGGTGTAACGACGTTGACGGTATCGTTCCTCGGAATGAAAACCGTTACGGTAGCAATCACCGGTTCGACGGTGGATGTAACTTTGCAGGACGATGCGCAAGTATTGTCCGAAGTAGTAATGATTGGCTACGGGTCGGTCAAAAAACGTGACCTTACCGGCGCAGTAGCGTCGATCAGCGGCGAGGATATTGCGGCCATGCCGGTAGCCAATGTGGCACAGGCGCTGCAGGGGAAACTGCCGGGTGTTAATATTACTACACAGGATGGCCGTCCCGACGCGACGATTTCGATTCGTGTACGCGGCGGCGGGTCTATTTCGCAGAGCAATGAGCCATTGCTGCTACTGGACGGGTTTCCGGTGAGTTCGCTGAGCGATATTCCGGCCGACCTGATTGAAAGCGTAGACGTGCTGAAAGACGCATCGTCGACGGCTATTTACGGCTCTCGTGGAGCTAATGGCGTTATTATCGTAACCACGAAGGCGGCGAAAGACGAGCGCCTGTCGGTAACGTATAATGCGTATGCTAAATTCAACACGCCTACGAAGTACTTGGAAACGATGAATGCCTACGACTACATCGCCTATAACTGGGGCTATGCGGAAGTGATAGGCGACGCCTACCGCGACGCATGGGCGAAGCTTTGGGCTATTGGCGGGTTTACCAACTTTACGTCTAACAGCGGCGTTACCTACAACAATCCCAATGGCATTGACCATTACCGGAATGTGGCTGCGCCCAATATGACGGAGCAGGTGTACGACGATTCGTTCGGACACAACCACAACCTGACCATCCGCGGAGGTGGAGCGAAAACAAAGTTCCTCTTTGCAGTGAATCACCTGAGCGAAGACGGAATGAAAGTCAATTCATGGTTTCAGCGCTCTAATGTATCGTTCAAGCTGGACCAGCAATTGCGCGATAACTTGCAGTTTACCGTAGACGCCCGCTATACCAATGCGCAGCGGGTAATTGGCGAAAGCACCACCAACGGTAGCGGTTCTATTCTCTCGTCGGCCTACCGCTTCCGTCCAATTGCTACTGACGATGTGAAGGGCGAGTTGGACTATCATTACAACTCCCAGTTGGGCGACTACCTCAACCTGCTGTTGGACGAGTACAACCCGATTGCGCGGACGGAGGATTATGTGCCGCACCGGATTAATCAGAACATCCGGGCAAACGCTTCCTTGAACTGGACCATCATCAAGGGACTGACCGCCCACAGCGAGTTGGGACTGACTACCTACTGGAACAAAACCAAAACATGGGAAGGCGCCACCTACAGGAACTACTACGACAAGGCCACCGGCGAAAAACTTTACGGCGGCGACGCTACGATCGACCGCTCGGACGGCTGGAGCCTGCGATGGGCGAATACCCTCGCCTACGACGTGCAGGGATTGGGCGAAGCCCATAGCCTCAATCTGATGGTCGGGCAGGAAGTATCCAACTCCGGCTCGGAAAGCATGAGCATCAGCAGCGACTATTTCCCGGCTTCGTTCGATGCCGAGCGTGCCTTTGCCATGATGGACCAGTACAATAAGGATATGACAACGCCAAACCATGAGTTCTCCTCCAGCGTAGGCATGCCCGACCGGATGCTCTCGTTCTTCGGACGCGTGAACTATGCCTTCTTAGACCGCTACCTGCTAACGGTTACCTTCCGTACGGACGGCTCCTCGCGCTTTGCCCCGTCCCGTCGCTGGGGCTATTTCCCCGCGGCCGCAGTCGCATGGAGAGCCTCCGACGAACCATTCCTGAAGAATGTCCAGTGGATGGATAACCTGAAATTCCGCCTCTCCTTCGGTACGGTGGGCAACGACGACATCAGCGCCGACCTCTGGAAGATGGGATGGAAATCGTCGGGGCTGCTGAGCTATTCGATCAACGAAGTGCGGCAACCCGGCTATGAACCCGCCTCGGAGACCATGTCGAACCCCGAACTGACGTGGGAAACGACCATTACTCGCAACCTCGGCTTCGACTTCAGCCTGTTCAAAGGATATCTCTCCGGTACGGTGGACGCCTACTGGAATACCACTAAAGATTTGTTGATGCTGACCTCCATCTCCTCCATGTCGGGCTTTGCAAGCTCCTACGACAATGTCGGGCAAACGAGCAACAAGGGCATCGAAATAGCCTTGTCGAGCAATATTATCAAGAATAAAGACTTCTCGCTGCGCGTGTCGATGAACATCAACTTCAACCGCGGGAATGTCGATGCGCTCGACGAAGGAGTGAACGGCCTGTACAAAACCGAATGGGGATCGTCGATGACCAAACCGAATATGGGCGACTATATCCTCATGGAAGGCCGCCCGGTAGGACTGGTACGCGGATGGGTATACGACGGATGGTACACGCCCGACGACTTTACCTACGACGACGGTATATATACCCTCAAGGACGGCGTACCCGACATTGCCGCCGGCATCTTGGGCACGGTCTATGGCACGGATGCGAATAAACCCTCCGGACAATCGGCCTATCCGGGTGTGATGAAACTCAGGGATACCGACGGCAGCGGGACGGTCGACGACGACGACGTAGATGTTATCGGAGATATGAATCCCGTACATACGGGCGGACTGACCATCAGTGCAACCTATAAGGACTTCGACCTCGCGCTGGGATTCAACTGGAGCTACGGGAACGAAGTGTACAACGCCAACCGCTTGGGCGCATGGTATGGCAGCAAGCAGGACGGACTGTACCGTAACCGCCTGGACGAACTGACGGGAGCCTACAAAATCTACGATATCCAGGGAGGACAACTGACGCGCATCCATGACCCGGCGGCGCTAAACGCCCTCAATGCCTCTGCTTCTTACTACCTGCCCTATCACGAGAATCCGGTGGTAACCACCTTCGGTATCGAAGACGGCTCGTTCCTGCGCCTGAACAACCTGACGGTAGGCTATACCTTACCGAAACCGCTGCTCAGAAAAGCCGGCATCGCCAACCTGCGCCTCTACGGTACTATTTACAACCTGCTTACTCTGACAGGCTATTCGGGACTCGACCCCGAAGTAAACACCAATACCCGGCAGGGCCCGGCGCAGTATCCAACGCTCGGACTCGACTGGGGCGCCTATCCACGCGCCCGATCCTTTGTACTGGGCGTTAACCTCGAATTTTAATCTCTAATACCAAGTAGACATGAAAAAGATACTTTACACTTTGTTATGCACCCTGGCAGCCATGACGCTGACCGTTGCGTGCGATGATTACCTGGATGTCACATCGCCATCCAATGTAGACGAAGACTTCGTATTCTCCAATACCGACGAAGCCTACAAAGTCTTGATGAGCTGTTACGAGCTGTTCCGCACGCCGGGCAGCGCCTACGGAACAAATACAGTCCACTCCAACGGACTGTTCTACGAAATCCTCATCGGCGGCTCCGACTCCGAGACCCACCCCGAAGTTTACAGCGCCCAACAGCGACACATTCCCGAAGGGTTATATGCCGAAGAGATCTCGATTGACTACAACACCTTCGTCTCCGGATGGGGCGCACTGTACATGCTGGCCAACCGCCTGGCGATTGTCATCGCTCAGATCGAAACCAAAGACGGCTTCCAAAGCGCATGGGACGCCCAGCAGGTATCCACATGGACGCAACTGTACGGCGAAGCCGTCGCCCTGAGAGCCATCTGCTACCATGAGCTGATACGCTTCTATGGCGACGTGCCGTACTTCGACGGGCCGATATATACGCAAAACCAAACGGACGGCGTGACGCTCTCCTCCCGCTGGGCGATCTACGACAAAATCCTCGCCTCGATGCAACGGGTCGAGCCCTTTATGTACCGGCTGGGCGAAGGAGGCATCGGCGGCGAACGCATCTCGCGCACCTTCGTACAAGCCTTCATCGGACGCGTAGCCCTCTACGCCGGAGGATACCACCTCTGCCGGCTGGATATCGACCATGGCATAGCCCTCGAACGACACCCGACGGTCAACAGCGAACGCTGGAATGCCGTCTATGCCCGCCATCCCGAATACCGGAAATACTTCGAGACGGCCAAAACCTACCTCGAAGCCTGTATTGCAGCCCCTGGATCGGCGCGACTGATTACCGCCGACGACCGCGCGCATACCGACAACCCCTTCCAGCGACACTTCCAGTATTCGCTCGACTTGCAGGTAAGCCCCGAAACCATCTTTGAAGTAGCCGAAACGCAGGGCATCCAGTGCGAACGCCCCTACGCCTTCGGACGTCCGTCGAACGGCGGCAATACCAATGCCAGCCCCTGCAACGCCTACGGCCAAAGCCGCATGCACCCCAGCGTATACTACAACGACTTCCGCAACGACGACTTGCGACGCGACGTCAGCATTACCATCACCTCGTCCACCGGCGCCGCCAAAGAGCAAATACAGGAGTTTGCCCCGGGCGCCCGTAAGTTAGGCGGATTGGTGAACAACAAATGGGACGAAAACCGCATGAACCCGCCCTACAAACCCGAACGCCGGAAATCGGGCGTCAACGCCCCCTACCTGCGCATGGCCGACGCCATCCTGATGCTGGCCGAAGCGTATGCCGAACTCGGCTCCGACGGGCCGGCGCGCGCCGAACTGCTCAAAGTACGCAACCGCGCCTTCCGCACCGACCAGAGCAGCTACGTCAACGGATTCTCGGGCGACGCCCTGAAGGAAGCCATCGCACAGGAACGCAAGCTCGAGTTCGTCGGCGAAGGAATGCGACGCTACGACCTCATCCGCACCGGCAAGCTGCCCGAAAAGATTGTCGCCCTCCGCGCCCTGCAGGAAGCAATGGTCGCCGGGTTGGAAACCAACGGCTATTACACATTCCCGAATGGGAACACCATCCCGGCATACATCTGGACAAAAGCCGTCAACACCGCCGACCTCGGAATGTCGACCATGTTGACCTACGAATGCGACGTGCCCGAATCCGACCCCACCCACCCCGTTAAGTTCCCGGGATGGCGCGGCCAGTACGACGGCTACGGCGCCGGACTCGATAACACCAACGGCAACCGCAGCGTGGCCATCCGCGGCCTGTTCCGCTTCATTGCCGAAGGCAGCGCCGAAGCCAACGCCCTCGTCGCCGACGGATATGCGAAAACAGCGTGGGGAAGCGCCATCGTAACCAATCGCGCCCACTATACCTCCGACCTCTTCCGCGGCTACACCGCCGCCGACTATGCCGCCGGTAACCCCCCGCGATACCTCCTGCCCATGTCGAGCGAAACCATCGCCAAATCCAAGGGACTCATCTCAAACGGATACGGATTTGCACAGATCGGAAGAGAACACGTCTGA
>JAIRKX010000222.1 GCA_031259805.1 Prevotellaceae bacterium
TTCCCCGACTCGAGGTTGACCGGAATATATTGTCCGGTTTTATGCGCAGGGTCTAACTTGTCAATCTTATCCGACCGCATGAAGGCCGCCATATTCGTACCCGTACCCACGATAAGCCCGATGTAGGCATCGTAGCCGGGTTTAGTTAAGCCGGCAAACAGGCTTGCTACCGTGTCGTTGATTACCTTGATGCCGGTAAAATGCAGTTGCTTCTCTTCGTTAAAATACTTCAGCAATGGTTCGCCCACCGGCTTTCCGACCATTTCTGCGATATTCACGCCCTTTGTCCACAGGAGCAGCCGGGCGTCGCCGTTAGCCAGCGATTCGGCAGGGTACGAAAAGCAGTATCCAAGGGGCGTTCCCTGCTGCGTATCAATTTTGATTTCCCCAATCGGGTCGGCCTGCGCTTTGAAAAGGTCCTCCTGCGTATAGCCGTCGTTCTTCATTTCCGACAAATCCCGTTTCCAGCCGTTTTCGGGGTGGATAGCCGGTTGTCCGTTTTCAAAATCAACCCGCGCCATACGATAGTTCGTACCGCCCAGGTCGAGTACTACGGCCTGTCCGTTAATATTCGTCGTATTAGGCGAAATGTAGGTGGGCAGGCATTGGATTTCTTCCCCGTCCTTTTTCAGGCCGGATTCGATTTTGGCTTTCAGATCAAGCGCAATTTGTTTTAATTTTTTTGTTTCCATGCGTAATTAACAGTTATTTTTAATTTATATTTATTTAATTCAATATAAGAATGCGCAAAATTAAAACTTTTTTTTCAGTTGCACTAACTTTTATTAAAAAGAATGCCTACTTTTGTGCCGGAATGCGCCGCAGCGGAGGCCTGTAGCGGCATTATGCAGCTAAGCATTCGATAATTAATATAAATGAAATATACAACTATGCAAATCTTCAGATGTACATTACTAATCCTGTGGCTTGCGGCGCTGTCGATGCCGGCGCCGGCGCAGGAGCATTGGCGCAGGGATATCGACGCTTTTCGCCGGATGGACTCCCTCAGCCCTCCCCTTCAGGGCGGAATCCTGTTTGTCGGGAGCTCTACGTTCAACCTGTGGCGCGATTATGCGGCGTATTTTCCCGGCTACGCCATTACCAACCGCGGCTTTGGAGGGTCGTCATTGCGCGATGTGCTCTATTTTTACGAACTCCTTGTAAAACCACATGCCCCGAAACAAATTGTGCTCTACGAAGGCGATAACGATTTGAACAGGGACGACTATACCGTATCGCAATTTATGGACGATGTCGCCTGTTTCGTACATCTTACGCGGGTTTGTTACCCCGACTGTATCATTTGCATTGTCTCCATCAAACCGAGTCCGGCGCGGCGGCAAGCCTATACGAAGTATGCGGAAGCCAACCGGCAGTTAAAAGCATTTTGCGAAAAGCAAGCGCACGGCGTGCATTTTATTGATATATGGTCGTTGATGGTAGACGACAACGACGAACCGCGGGCAAACACCGATTATTTTCTATCCGACCGGCTACACCTCAACGCCGCCGGATATGCGCTGCTGGCAGCGGCCATAACGCCCTGCTTAATCGTAGACTGACGACGCTCCTTCCAATCCGAAAAATAAGTACCTTTGCAGCCATGAATACAGCTATTTTCCCGGGCAGTTTTGACCCGTTTACTGTGGGGCACTTTGATGTGCTCAAGCGCGCCTTACCGCTCTTCGACCGTATTATTGTGGCGGTGGGCGACAATCGTAATAAAAAAACGCTGTTTACGGCCGAAGAGCGTAAGACGATGATTACGCAAGCCGTCGAGCCATTGGCCGGCGCGGTGGCGGTGCAGACCTACCGTACGCTTACGGTCGAACTGTGCCGTACACACGGGGCGGCGTTTATCATTCGCGGCATCCGTACCTGCAACGATTTTGATTATGAACACATCATCGCGCAAGCCAATTATACGTTAGCGCCCGACATACAAACCCTCTTCTTTCCGGCGCGTCCCGACCATACGTTTATTTGCGCGTCGATCGTGCGCGACATCCTCCTGCATGGCGGCGACGTAACAGCCCTGATCCCCGAAGGCGTCATCCTCCCCCGCTTTGCATGAAAACCTCGCGAACAGAAGCGTAGGTATCGCTCAAAAGAGCGGGCAACGCATCGGCAGAAATCCATTCGGCGCGGGTAATCTCCTCGACGGCTTGCGGTATGGGGGGCGCGCTGCCGCCGTAGTACATGCTAAACCAGCGTGTACATTTCATACACCAGCGCCCGTTATCGCAATACAAATGGCGGGTATCGGTAATTGGCCTCAGCAATTGCAAGTCGCGAAGCCCGCATTCTTCCTCCACTTCACGCAAGGCCGTTGCTTCCAAACTTTCGCCTGCCTCACGATGACCTTTGGGCAAGTCCCAGCGATTTCGACGGAAAATCATCAACACCTCGCCGGCTGCATTCCCGACCATTCCACCCGCCGCTTCCAGACAGACGAATAATTCCTGTATCGCCGCCAGCGCTTCCTGCGGATTGTCGGCCACCAGATACACCGCCGCCGACAGGGTATCCTCCAAGAAATAATCTATAAACAGGGGAATATCCGATTTTTTTGTAAATTTGCAGCCAATCGCATTGGCGTCGGACGAACATTGTGCCCAATCGTCGGTAATGGCCAACAGGCGATCGTTAAAAAATATTTTTATCATTATAAACTTTTTTAACTGCAAAGATACTATGAATTCAATAGAAAAAATGATTGCCCATCAACTTTTGGCAATAAAGGCCATACAATTAAACGTAGAAAACCCCTTTACATGGGCGTCGGGCTGGCGCTCGCCGATTTACTGCGATAACCGCAAGACCCTCTCGCACCCCCGTATCCGCAAAATCATTTACGAAAGTCTGGCGGCCATTGTCCGTGAAAACTTTGCCGCCGCCAACCTCATTGCCGGAGTAGCCACCGGCGCCATTGCTCACGGCGTGCTGGTAGCGGAATATTTGCAAAAACCCTTTATCTATGTTCGCGCCGCGCCCAAATCGCATGGGCTGCAAAACCTCATTGAAGGCGAATTGCCCGACGGCAGCAAGGTAGCCGTCATCGAAGACCTGATCTCCACCGGCGGCAGCAGCCTGTCGGCCGTCAACACCCTGCGCAAAGCCGGCGCAGACGTATTGGGCATGGCGGCCATTTTCACTTACGACTTCGACGCCGCCCGCCGCAACTTCGAAAAATCCGGATGCACCCTCTACACCCTGTGCAACTATCCCGCACTAATTGCCGAAGCGATTACCCGTAACTACATCGCTGCCGCCGACGTCGACACCCTCAAACGCTGGCGCGAAAGCCCGGAACGCTGGGGTACGGAAGATTGAATCCTCCCGCCTTACCCTGCATGCACAATTACTAAGAACTAAGAGTTGAGAGCAGGTGAAGAGGTGAAATACGCTACGCGCGGTGAAGAGGTGAAAAGGGTGAAATTTGTTCACCCTTTCAATTGTCCCCCGCTGGCAGCCCTGTCCACCCCCGCCAGCGGGGGAGAGCTACGCAGGCCT
>JAIRKX010000224.1 GCA_031259805.1 Prevotellaceae bacterium
GGCGACTGGAACGAGCCGTCGGCATTCCGTCCGCGCATCAGGTTGGTCGAAGGGTCGAACACATGGCGGTAGTTCAGCGCGCGGGCGGCAAAGCGGTCGATTTCCTCCTGCGGGCGTTGTAACGCTTGCGCCATTCGGTAAATGCACCAGTCGTCGTAGGCATATTCGAGTGTGCGGGCGGCATTTTCATTAATGCCCACGTCGTAGGGAACGTACCCCAGCCGGTTATAATACTCATGCCCGCGCCGTCCGGTGGACAATACCGACGGATGTACCGTTTCCGTCCCGTGCAGCAGTCCCTCGTAAAGCGTTTCTACATCGTCGACCCGTACGCCTTTGAGGTAAGCGTCGACGAGGACAGAGGCGGAGTTATTGCCGATCATACAGTCGCGGTGTCCGGGGCTTGCCCATTCGGGGAAGAACCCGCTTTCGCGGTACGTGTTCAGCAGGCCGTCTTGTATTTCTTTATTGACCGATGGATATACGAGATTGAGGAGCGGGAACAAACTGCGGAACGTATCCCAAAAACCGGTATCGGTATAGAGGTAACCCGGCAGAACTTGCCCGTTGTAGGGGCTGTAATGTACAATTTGACCGTCGGCTGTAATTTCGTACAGTTTACGCGGGAACAGCGTAGCGCGGTACAGGCACGAATAAAACGTCCGATACTGGTCGAGCGTACCGCCATCGACGGTTATCCTTCCCAACACTTCGTTCCATATCCGCCGGCCTTTGGCGGCAATCGTTTCAAACGAGTCGTCGCCGAGTTCTTTCAAATTCTGCACGGCCTGTTCCAAACTGATAAACGACGAGGCCACATGTGCCTGCACCGTCTCGCCCTTGCGGGTGGCAAAGCCGACGACTGCGCCGGCATGTCCCTGTCCGATGCCTTCTCGTCCGGTCGAATTGCCGGATTCAAATGCCTCTTCGCTCAACACGTCATTGGCAAAGGTCGCGGTATAGGCAAACGGTTTATCGAACTGCACCACGAAATAGTTCCGGAAATTGGCCGGCACGCCGCCGCTATGACGCACGGTGTAGCCCACGATTTTATTTTCATCGGGAATAATGCGGATATACGACCCGCCGTCGAAGGCATCGATCACCACAAACGAGCGGTCGTTTTCGGGGAATGTAAAACGGAACAAGGCGGCGCGGTCGGTTGGCGTCATTTCGGCCACCACGTCGTGCTCCGCCAGATATACTTTATAGTAATATGGCGTAGCTGTCTCGCCCTTATGCGAAAACCAACTGGCGCGCTTATTTTCGTCGAACTCCGGTGTCCCGACGACCGGCATCAGCGAGAACTGTCCGTAGTCGTTAATCCACGGACTGGGCTGGTGCGTTTGCTTGAAGCCTCGTATTTTCTGTGCCGTATAGCTATATTGCCACCCATCGCCCATCCGACCGGTTTGCGGCGTCCAGAAATTCATCCCCCACGGACGGGCGATGGCCGGATAGGTATTACCTGCCGAAAAGGCATAATTGGAAAGTGTCCCCATCAACGGGTTGACGTAGTCTACCGGCTCTTGCACGCCCCTGTCGGCTTGCCCTGCGCATGCTACGCATAAAACGGAAAGGAAGAAGATTTTTTTCATCTGTTATGTGGTTTTAATTTAAAATTCGCGGGCAAAGGTAGTCAAATTTTTTAGCACACAGGGGAAGTATATGCTCGAAAGATTTTCATCGTTTACTGCCTGAACTGCCAGATATCTTCAACAAGCAAATGGGCAAATGTTTTGATGTGGTTTTTTGGAATGCCCTCCCTCTGCATATTGGGACGAATGTCATAGTAATAAACGCCGTCGAGTGGGTTGAGTTTTACGATATAGCGGTAGATTCGAGTAGTAAATGCAACTTTCAATCCTTTGTTAGTATAAAGTTGCTCCGTAAGCATTCGGCGAACTACCCTCCCATTAGCTTTTTTTCCCCACTGCCCGGATAACAATCGTGCGAGGTCATTCACCTTACAATCATTAATCCGGTTCAGGACATGACACAAGACACACATCCCTCATCCTTCATCCCTCACATCCCTTACCAATCAACGAATCCAAAAAAGACGCAGGTTAAAATATATAATTTTTGCCTTTTGCTGTTTTGATACTTAAATTTAATTATTTACCTTTGCATTTTACTTCCGGTAAGTAACATTATCGGAAGTAAACTTAAAGTCCTCTAAGAGTATCTCATAAGTATCCCCAAAATCCGGTTTAAAGTAATCCTGACAAGCGACATTATCCTCATTTTGTTGAAGATTGCCGCTTTGTACCCCCTGTAATCGCCTATTTTCACATTTTGCTGTCATTGTCTTTGTAAGCATTTCTGTTTGTTTATATTTTAAGACCACTTCTGATAATGTTACTTACCAGAACTAAATTACGCCTTCCCCATGTTGGAAATAAATACATTATCATAAAATATATAACAATACACAAAACGACCTTACAAAGATATGAGAAAGATATTCCTACTATCCATGTTATCACTTGCTTCGATGTCCGTTTGGGGACAAGCGCAAGTCGTGCAAGTCGAACAACTGTCCGCCACTTATGGCGCCAATCCGACCGTTACTTTCCGCGTCTACTGGACAACACCGCCCGACGGCGTCCGCCATCTCGACAGCGTATGGTTGTTTGTCGATTACCTGCTAATTGAAAACAACGCACCTGTCGGCGACTGGACGCCTGCCACCATTACCGGCGTCGTATCGGTATCCGACGGTACGCCTTCGTATCCGGTGGCATTGCCTTATCGCGGCTTCTACCTGCAAGGCAATCCGGCGGGCGCATTCAGTTCGACCATTGCAGTGGCGCTCGATGGGCTGGCCAACGCCAAATTCAACTGGTGCGCCTACGCTACCGACTACCCGCCCAACGCCACCGAAGCCGCCGGCCATTACGAACTCCACGGCTCCCCGCCATTCCTTATCAACGGCGTTACTGCCGAATCCTCCAAAACTTATACCGGCGGCTGCATTACCGTCTTGACCGACGCCACCGGATGCCCGGGAATCCCGCCCGCACAGCCGGTGATTACCGCATTTGAAGCGACGCCCGATACGATTTGCGCCGGCGACACCATAACACTCATGGCCGCTACGAATATCGTCGGCGCCGCGTCATACAGTTTCAACGGCGGCGCATGGACAACGGACAACGCCGCCACCTTCACCCCGTCGGCTACGACCAACTATACATTATATATTCGTAACATCGCCGGTTGCACGGCCACCGCCGCGCCTGCTCTTGGAGTCGTGCACCCGCGGCCTGAGCCTTCGTTCGTCAACCCGCCGGACACCGCCTGCGCCGGCAGTTCGGTAACACTCACCGCCACCGGCGGCAGCTCCTATTGCTTTACGCAGGAATGTATAAATTGTATCCGCAATCCCTACGAATCGGGCAACGACGAAGAGGGCGCCGCCCATTGCTACATCCTGCCGACGCAATGTAGCTATACACCCGACAGTACCTATACCCTCGTGATGCCTGAAAGCGGCAGCGTAACGGTATGGGTGCGGGTGATCAACGACAATGGTTGCACCGACAGCATAAGCACGACGATCAAGGTGCGCGCAATGCCGCCGGCGCCCGTGCTGGCGGCTTCGGCGACCTACTGCGCCTCGTCTGCCGCCATCCCCTTCACGGGCGTGGCCGGCTATAGCTACCAGTTACAAGATAACATGCTGCAAGGCGTAGGCGCTTCAACCTTTGGCGCCGGCCTGCTGACGCTCCCCTTCGCGGCCTCCGGCACCTATACGGTAGTCGTTACCGACGACGCGACGGGCTGTACGGCAGTGAGCAATGCGCAGGAGGCCACCGTCGAGGCCGCCCCGAATATTATTCTCTCCTCTGCTGTTACTACCACCAGCCAAACAGTAGCTAAGGGGACAGCTATTACGCCTGTACAATATACTACCACGAATGCTACCGGCGCGACCCTCACTGGTCAGCCCTCTGGCGTTTCCGGTTCGTGGACTTCGAATGTATATACCATAAGCGGTACACCCACGGTAACCGGCACTTTTAATTATACGGTTACCACCACCAACAGTAACGGTTGCCCCAATGCCACTGCTACTGGTACGATTACAGTGAACCTTGCAGTTATTGGTTGTATACCTGCCTCTTTAAACTTAGGTACTGTGGGTTTTTCCAGTACCACAACATACAGTAGGAATGGCTTAATTATATCATCTCCAGTCACTGCCACTTATTGTAATAATCGTTGCGGTAGCTTTGACGGGGATAGTGGCAATGACTTTAAGGCTGACTGTGCGTGGATTGTAAGTGCTGGTACAGCTGGTTTTCTGGGGCGTTTGTTTTCATGGTGTATGGTGATGCAGTATGCAGACCAATTATGTCCAAGTCCATGGCGTGTTCCAACAAAAGAAGACCATTGTCGATTGGTCAACGGTGATCCCGGCATTTGCACCACCCTTTCGGAGTCATTCAATGGTAAATATGGCTATTTCTATACGGGCTACGCGTCCTCCTCTGGGTGCTACTCGTATATGAAAGGCTACTATTGGTCTTCTACTGAGAACAATGATAGCAGCGCGTATTGCTTGTACTTCGATTTCGCTAGTGGCAGGACCATCCCGCAGACCACCCGCAGCAAGGCCTACGGGCACGGCTTGCGATGCGTGCGGGATTTAGAATAATCTAATTGCACTGAACAATGAATAATATCCACATCCCCATGCGCCCCACCATCTCCACAGCCTCCGGAAAACGTCCGGAAGAGGTTTTTTATTTCAGGAGAGATGCGTTCCATATGATGAGAGAAATAAGAAATAG
>JAIRKX010000227.1 GCA_031259805.1 Prevotellaceae bacterium
TTGTATGATTTGTTAGTTGTTAGTTATTCTTAGTTCTTAACTCTTAGTTCTTAGTTAAATCCACCCCCGCCCTGTCGGGCACCCCCGCCACCGGGGGACAGCCGTGCGGCGGAAACCTTTGCACAGGCGCAACCAGCCATGTGACGACAGGAGGAATAACTCCACAGGCCAACCTACGTAGCTCTCCCCCGCTGGCGGGGGTGCCCGACAGGGCGGGGGTGGAATGACGTGCGTTGTTGTAAGGATAAATTTTCGATTTATTCTTTTGCCGGATCGAACCGATGGCTCGTCGGATTGATCCGATGACCCGTCGGATTGATCCGATGAGTCGCGTATGCGGATACGCGACTTGCAGGCTTTCCCGTTTGGGATGCGCGTCCTAATCTGCATGCTGGCGATTCGGAGGGGCGGTACGGGTATTCAGCTATTTCTGTAATTAATTTGTTATGAGCAAGTGGGTGAGTGAAATTAAGTAACCTGAGTACCGAAGATTCTCCGGTGTGCGAAATATTCCTGTAAAGGTTATTGTTCGTATGGTGCGTATGGCAGTTTAAAGTTGCGGTGAAGGTATAATATTATTCGGAAATAATGCAAATGTGATGTGTTGAATTTTCGTTAATCTTCGGACGGCTTTTGTCAAAGTCCCAGCTCGAATTGGAGTTTGACTCCGAAGGCGAGGGGGCGGATGGACGAGGCGAAGGCGGTGTTGAGGAGGCTGCCGCTGTAGGTGTATTTTGGGGGGGAACTGTTCAGGTCGCTGTCGGAGATGCTGTAGGTGACTAATTGTTTTTTCGATTTGTCCTGCATATCGTTGAGGCCGTAGCTGAAGAAGGCGCATATGGAGAGGCCGCTTCGGGCGAAGAGCGGGATGCGGTAGGCGATTTCTGCGGCGATTTGCAGGGAGGTGTTCAGGCGTATGGCTCCTGTTTGTCCGGTGATGACGACCGGCGCGTTGGGGCGGAAGATGTCGTCGAAGTTGTATTCCGTGCTTTCGTAGTCGAGGAATGCGGTCAGGGTTTTATGTTTGAGCGACCGGGTGTAGCGCGCGCTGGCCGGCCATCCGAAGCGGACGCCGCCGGCAAAGCGGAAGGCGTGACCGTTGCGTCCGGCGGGTACGGTGAGGCGTATCATGACGGGGATTTCGAGCAGCAGCGCCGATTGTTCTTCGTGGAGGTCGTTGATGCTGTAGTTGAAGCGGCCGCCGCTGGCGCGGTATATTTGGTTGCCGAGGGTCTTGTATTCGAGCGAGGCGGCGTAGTTCGAGAGGTCTGCGCCGATGCCTATGCTCAGCAGGCGGGTGAGGTGAAGGGCGTATCCGATGCCGCCGCCGGCGCTGAATCCTGAGGAGCGTTCGCCGCGGTTGGTGAGCTGGTATGTCAGCGTCTGCAGGCCGCCGAATGCGCCGACCGAGAGGGTGTGTCGCACCGGTGTGTTTGTTTGCGCCGGCTGTTCTGCTTCCGTGTGTAGTGTAAAATGGGTGTCTTGGGCATGAAGCCGGCTGTTCCATGTGATGGCGACGATAAGGATATTTATTATATATATGAATTTCATTGTGTGTGCTTCTTTAAAATGCTTTAGGGTGTGTTGAATGGTTGGTGTTAGTTGACGATAATTTGTTGTACCGCGCTTGTTCCGTCCGGCGATACGATTTGGAGGAAGTATAATCCTGCTTGTTCCGGCGCCGGGATGGTGTTGTATACATTGGTTTGTCGGCGGATGGTGCGTCCGTGGATGTCGTAGATGCGTATTGTAACGCCGGCTGTGTCTTCGGGGAGTGCGATGTATAGCGGCTGCCCTGCCGGTACGGGGTTGGGGTAGAGGGTTGCTTCCGGTGTCGGGCTTTGGCTGGCGGTGTTTTTACAGATTTTATGCCAGTAGCTGTTGTAGAGTCCTTCGGCGTAGTAGCGGTTGCAGTCGTTGTTGCATACTATGTAGCCGTTTGATCCGACGATTGCGTCGGTGTCCGTTTCATGGAACCAGCGGTAGCCGTCGAAGGTGTATCCGCCGTTGATGGTCGGGTTGTTGATTACCGCGAGGGTTTTTCCCCATCGTTGTACGTATAGCGGCAGTCCTTTGTCGATGGCGCCGGAGATGACGAGCGGGAAGGGGTAGTTGCCGCTGCGGGTGGCGATGGTGATTGTAACATCGGTTTTGTCGCCGGTTATCGGTATTAGCGAGTTATTGGGGTAGTCTGTACCGCCTGCGCGGATGGTCAGTGTGCCGTTGGATTGGATGTTGAGCCGGAAGGATTGTTCGTTGCAGTCGGCCATGTATATCATCGGTTCGTCTATTTCCGGCAGGGTAACGTCGTTGCCGTTGACGGTTACTTTTTGCAGGTCGGGCATTTCGGGCATAAATTCAAAGGAGATTTTGCCGGCGGTTTCCGTGATGCTGGCAATGGGTTTGTTGATGCCTCGGTTGGTCGCCCACGAGAAGGACATGGGTGTCGAGCGGTCGGTGAATGAGCGGTTGTCGGATGTTCCCGGGAAGGGGCATCCGGCGCTGTTGATGCTGCCGTATGAGCTGACGGTCGCACTGGGGATCTGGTTCCCCGACGCCGCGCATACCGGGTACATCTGTTGCGGATGGCCGTCGTTGCTGGCTCTGTTGTTGTAGGCGCTCCGGTGGACGTGGTAGATGAGCAGCCCGTGTCCGGGGACGTAGGTGTCGAATCCCGTTTTTTGGCGGTTCTCCAGCACATACATTTCTCCGTCGGTGTAGGCCTGTACGGTGTAGGCTATCGGATTTTCCGCCGAGTTGGGCATGTCGACGATATTCTGCTCTACGTTCAAATCTACGGGTTCAACCCATCCGTAGAGGATTTTCTGGAACATGTTAATGTGCGCCGGCGTCCGTCCGTTGTCGTTCCAGCTGCCGTTGGCCATCAAATCCCAATTGCCCGTGCCGATAAAGTCCCCGCCGCTCTCTCCTTTATCGGTATCGTAATAGTCGGGCGCGCCGAACACGTGGCATAGCTCATGGCAAATGACGCCGATGTAGGTCAGGTTGCTTCCCGACGCGCCCCGTAGTTCGGGCGAGCAGGAATAGACCGAAAGGCGCACGCCGTCTAAGGTCAGCGTGGAGCTGAGTTGCCATTTGTGCGACCAGATTTGCTGCCCGTTGCCAACCGATTCGTCTCCGTAGCCGGCAAAGACAATGTGAAAAGTCTCCACCCGTCCGTCCGCAGCAAAGTCGGCAAAATTTATATCACCGTCGGCGGCCAGGGCTGCTTCCCGGGCAAAGGCCTGCGTGCGGGATGCATAGTATGCGGCGGTGTTGCTTGCCTTATAAGGACCGGCGACTGTAATCGTTAAATCCATCTTTCCGTAGGAGTTTTCGCGGTAGAAATCCTTCACGCTGCCTCGCGATCCTCCGACGTTATACCCGACCTGATTGAGCAAGGCTTCAAACTCGGCGCGTGTTTTAGTGAACGGTTTATCTTGAAAGCCCATCAATACACACAGAGCCTTCTTTTCGCCGGTAACGGGGGCTGCCTGCGCCTGCGCCTGCGACCGGAGGTTATCGTCGATCTCCCATATTTGCCGCAAGGCCGCTACTTGCGACACGCTGTAGCGAATGCCTTTCGGCAGAGAGGCCACAAGCTGTTTCGCCGCCGGACTGCGTTGCGCTTTCGACTCGCCCATATACGGCGCCGTCGAAGGAACCATATTGCCTTCGCCGTCGACGGTCGCATAGACGATGTATCGCTGCGCATCGTACATTAAGGTATATCCATCGAGCGTTTCCATCCAGTGCACTTTTTCGTCGCCCCGAAGCCGGACGGTAATTTCCGTGCCGTCGGGCTGAAGTTTGGTAATGGGTGCCGGGTCTGCCGTAACAGCCGATACCGTTGTAACGGCCAGCAATAAGAATAATAATATAATCGTGATCTTTTTCATACAATGAGAAGTAAAGTACAAAGGTAAAAAAATAAATTTATAATGGGTGCATTTCAAATTGTCGCATTGGCATTCGTCCTGAAAGGACGTGATTTTCATAACCGCAGGTCAATGACCTGCGGGAAAGCGAACATATGCAGTGTTTCGCTTCCCGCGGTGCGTGGGAAGCGAAACACCCATTGCGTTCGCCTTTCCGCAGTGCGCGGGAAGCGAAACACCTATTGCGTTCGCCTTCCCGCAGTGCGCGGGAACCGAAACACCTATTGCGTTCGCCTTCCCGCGGTGCGCGGGAACCGAAACACCTATTGCGTTCGCCTTCCCGCAGTGCGGGGGAAGCGAAACACCCATTGCGTTCGCCTTCCCGCGGTGCGCCAATCGTCTTTACGAGGACGAAGTCCGAAGCAATCCAGCACATTTGCCCTTTCTGGATTGCTTCGTCGCTGCGCTCCTCGCAATGACGCAACACAATTAACAATTAACCATTAACAATGGGTGCATTTTACGTATTCACAAAAAAGATGTACCTTTGTGCCCGAAATTTTAAAAGAATAATATTATTAAATAACACAGTATGGCAACTATTGATTTAACAAAGTATGGCATCACGGGGGTACGGGAAATCATCTACAATCCCTCTTACGAAACGCTTTTTGAAGCGGAATTAGACACGCAAAACGACGGTTTTGAAAAAGGACAACCGACTGACCTCGGAGCGGTGAATGTGATGACCGGCGTATATACCGGCCGCTCGCCCAAAGACAAGTTCTTTGTCATGGACGATACCACCCGCAACACCGTATGGTGGACGTCCGACGAGTACAAAAACGACAATAAACCCGTTACGCCGGCGGCGTGGAAGGCCTTAAAAAGCCTCGCGGTAAACCAACTGTCGGGGAAACGTCTTTACGTCGTCGACACCTTTTGCGGCGCAAACGAAAACACCCGCCTGAAAATCCGTTTTATCATGGAAGTGGCATGGCAGGCGCATTTTGTAAAAAACATGTTTATCCGCCCGACGGAAGACGAACTGAAAGCCTACGGCGAACCGGATTTTGTCGTAATGAACGCCTCGAAAGCAAAGGTCGAAAATTTTAAAGAACTGGGATTAAACTCCGAAACGGCCATCGTATTTAACCTGACGGAAAAGATTCAGATTATCCTGAACACATGGTACGGCGGCGAGATGAAGAAGGGCATGTTCTCGTACATGAACTACCTGCTGCCGTTGCAAGGCATCGCGTCGATGCATTGCTCGGCCAATACCGATTTGGAAGGGAAGAACACGGCTATTTTCTTCGGGCTATCGGGTACGGGCAAAACCACCCTGTCGACCGACCCCAAACGCCTGCTTATCGGCGACGATGAACACGGCTGGGACGACGACGGCGTATTTAATTTCGAGGGCGGCTGCTACGCCAAAGTAATTAACCTGAGCCGTGAAGCTGAGCCGGACATCTACAACGCCATCCGTCGCGATGCGCTGCTGGAAAATGTAACGGTGGACAGCAACGGCAAGATTGATTTCAACGACAAATCAATTACCGAAAACACCCGCGTGTCGTATCCGATATACCACATTCAGAATATCGTCAAACCGGTATCGAAAGCCGGCGCGGCCGAGAAGGTGATTTTCCTGTCGGCCGACGCATTCGGCGTACTGCCGCCCGTGTCGATCCTGACGCCGGCACAGACGCAGTATTATTTCCTGTCGGGATTTACGGCTAAATTAGCCGGCACCGAACGCGGTATTACCGAACCGACGCCTACATTCTCTGCCTGCTTCGGCGCCGCCTTCCTGTCGCTGCATCCCACAAAATATGGCGAAGAATTAGTAAAACGCATGCAGCAATCGGACGCAAAAGCCTATCTGGTAAATACCGGATGGAACGGCAGCGGCAAACGCATCTCTATTAAGGATACGCGCGGTATCATCGACGCTATCCTGAACGGCGCTATCGACAAAGCGCCGACGAAGCGCATCCCGTTCTTCGGGCTGGATGTACCCACCGCCTTGCCCGGCGTCGACACGGCTATCTTAGACCCGCGCGATACTTACCCCGATACGGCACAGTGGACGGAAAAAGCCCTCGATCTGGCCGCCCGATTTATTAAGAACTTTGCGAAATTTACCGGCAACGCAACCGGAAAAGCATTGGTCGTCGCAGGACCACAGTTATAAGCGTGAAGCATAAAGCAGCGAAGGAAGGGAGGGGCGAACACACTTGTTCGCCCCTTCGCTGTTATCTGAACTATGATTTTTTGATTCCGCCCTTTGTCTCTCTCTGTGTAACATTAACCCCAAATTACGCTGAGGAGCACGGAGAACCGCTGAAAATACTCCAACAAATAAACACGTCAACAATTATTCGTAAATTTACCGCCGAATTAGACGAAAGAATAAATGATGAACGCCAATCTCCACTATACGCCTGACATAGCGCCCGATTTCCACTGTCATGTACCGTTAACCACCCTGCAGCCCCTGTTGTTAGTCAATGGCGTATGCCGTAATATCCCATCGGCGGTCGAACAGCGCGGTTTTAGCATGGCGCCACATCGCGATGGCCGCGGCGTGGCGCTCGCCATTGCGTCGGGCATGGCGATTGCACAGCCATTGCAAATTATTTACACGCGCAATGCCGAAAATACAGCCCCGACGGTCTACGAAAATGCCATTACCGTAGCGCCACAAGCACAGGCAACACTCTTGATTTGCGACCATACCCTGTCACCAGACGAGTTCAGTACAGACAGCCAGACAATGATTTTCGTCGATACCGGTGCGAGGTTGGAGGTCGTGTGGATGCAAAGCGAGCACAGCCGGTCGCATCACCGCTCTTCGATTCATATCCGGCAGCAGGCCAACAGCGTGGTGGAATATACCGCTATCACTCTGCATGGCGGCAGAATAGAAAATGATATCGAAATCGCCTTACAGGGCGCACGCGCCGATTGTCGCGCGAACGGACTGTTTCTCATTGACGGGCAACAGCAATTCGCGACGAATATTACCATCCGGCACGACGTGGGACATTGCCGCAGCAATCAACTGTTTAAAGGCATTGTGGATAATGAGGCGACAGGCCGTTTCCACGGGCGGGTCGTCGTGGCGCAGGACGCGCAAAAGACAGAAGCTTTTCAGGCCAACAACAACCTGCTGTTGACCAAAAGCGCGAAGATGTATACACAGCCGCAATTGGAAATCTATGCCGACGATGTCCGATGTTCGCACGGCGCCACTATCGGACGACTCGACGAGCAGGCATTGTTTTACCTGCGTTCACGCGGCGTTTCGCTGAAGGAAGCGCGATTGTTGCAGCAAATAGGTTTTGTGCAGGATGTATTGGATGCGATACACATCGTCCCCCTGCGCGAGCGTGTCGCCGAACTGGTAGCAAAGCGGCTGCAAGGCGAGTTTTCGCGCTGTTCCGATTGTGAACTGCACTGCTGTTGATTGAATATCGAATGCCGGACGCACGCGCGATTGTCAATTATCAATAGCTTACTCCCACTCAATCGTTGCCGGCGGTTTGGAACTGATGTCGTAGACGACGCGGTTGATGCCTTTCACTTTATTGATAATGTCGTTGGAGACGGCAGCCAGAAATTCGTAGGGCAAGTGTACCCAGTCGGCGGTCATGCCGTCGGTAGAAGCGACGGCGCGCAGGACTACCGTATATTCATAGGTGCGCTCGTCGCCCATGACGCCGACGCTCCGCACAGGTAGCAGGATGGTGGCGGCCTGCCAGACCTCGTCGTAAAGGCCTGTTTCGCGCAGCTTGCGAATGAAGATGGCGTCGGCTTCTTGCAGGATGCCGACCTTTTCGCCGGTTACTTCGCCCAGCACACGGATGCCCAATCCCGGCCCGGGAAATGGATGACGCCCAAGCAACGTCTGCTTCATCCCCAACGCCCGCCCGACGCGCCGCACTTCGTCTTTAAACAGCGCCCGCAACGGTTCGACGACTTTCAGGTGCATCTGCGCCGGCAGCCCGCCAACGTTATGGTGTGATTTAATGGTTACCGATGGCCCATTGACCGATACCGATTCGATGACGTCGGGATAAATCGTGCCTTGCGCCAGCCATCGCACCTGCTCAATTTGCTGCGCCGCGCGGTTGAACACGTCGATAAACACCCGTCCGATGATTTTGCGCTTCTGCTCGGGTTCGGCCACGCCCGCCAATTGTGAGAGGAACTCGTCGCCTGCGCGGATGCCGGAGACATTCAGCCCCATGTCGTGGTACGATTCCAGCACTTCCTCAAACTCGTTTTTGCGCAGCAGGCCGTTGTCTACAAAAATACAGTAGAGGTTGCGCCCGATAGCCCGGTTCAGCAACATCGCTGCCACCGACGAATCGACGCCTCCCGACAAGCCGAGCACCACCCGGTCGTCGGCCAATTGTGCCCGCAGATCGCGGACGGTGCTCTCGATAAACGAGTCGGGCGTCCAGTCGCAACGACAACGGCATATTTCCTTAACAAAATTCGCCAATATGTGCCGTCCTTCGGTCGAATGATATACTTCGGGATGAAACTGCAATCCATACGTCGGCTCGCCCTCGATGAGGTAGGCAGCGTTCGCCACGTCGGCTGTCGAAGCGATGGCGCGGCCGCCGCACGGCAGGGTGGCAATCGTATCGCCGTGCGACATCCATACCTGCGAAGCAGACGGAAGGTTTTTGAACAGCGTCGTCGTAGCGTCTTTCACGGACAGTTGCGCCCGCCCGTACTCGCGCGTGTTCGACGGGCAGACCTCGCCGCCGAAATGGTGTGCCAGATACTGTGCGCCATAGCAGATGCCCAGCAGCGGCAGGCGACCTTTGATCGGCTGCAAGTCGATGGTCGGCGCGCACGCATCGCGCACGGAATAAGGACTGCCCGACAGTACCACTCCCCGTACACTCGCGTCGATAGCCGGCAAGCGGTTGTACGGATAAATTTCACAATACACATTCAACTCGCGCAACCGCCGCCCGATAAGTTGCGTATATTGCGAACCGAAATCAATGATGAGGATTTTTTCTTGCATTGTATTTTATATTGACTATTGATTGCCTGTTGTTCACTGCCCTGCCGTCAACCGACTAATGTCGTCGATTATTTTATTCATCGGGAAATGCGCGAACGACAGATCGTCGCCGCATTGCAATTTATGTTTTAGTGTTTTGGCAGGGATAAATAAATAGGTGTTGTCGGGGACGAGTCCGGCGTTGCCGGCAATCAGTGTCGTCGGCTTTAGTGGCAGGGCGTCGGGGTATTTTTTCCGGATGTTCTTTTGCAGCGCTTCGAGGGAGGATTCCCGCCGGTCGGCAAAAGAGATGAGGGCATTAAATTCTTTATTAAACTCCTTCATTTTGCTGCCGGTGGCTAAGTGGGACAAGAACGCCGGATAAATAATGGCGGCATATTGTTTCAGAAACTCCTGCAGCTCGGCATTTGCCGCCAGATAGTGGTTTTCTATGGCGTATGTGTATGTTTGCAGGACGAAACGCCGGACATTGTGCGCCGGTTGCGACTGCAGGACATAGTCGTAATCGCTGTCGATGCAGATAAAGAACCGGCGGGTTAGGAAGGGGTAATATTTCAGGCATTCCTGTTTGCCGCCGGTTTGTGTTTTGGTTTCGCTGCCGGCGATGATGCGCACACGGTTCTGTGTATGATGAAAAATTTTCCCCCAAAAGGGTTTGTCGGTTTTCCCCTCGACCAGCGCCACCGCATCTATTTTCTTTAATGCGGTTTCTCCGGCATAAAAGCGCGCCCATTTGCGGTAAAAGTTATGCGCCGGCATGATTTACTCCTTTAGGATGTCTTCCTTTAGTATGTCTTCCATGAAAAACAATTTATCGTTCCATCCGTCGCCGAAGATAGCGGGCGAATGGGTCGCGATAATCAGCTGGCAGGCGGGGTTGATGGTGCGGATGGCGTCCACCAGCCGGTATTGCCAGTCGATGTCGAGCGACATTTCCGGCTCGTCCATCAGCAGGATAGACGGTCGTTCGTCCTGCACTAGGGCTTTAATCAGGATAATCAACAATTTTTTTTCGCCGGACGACAGGGAGTCTAATCCCAGCGATGTGCCGTTGGCCTGTTTGAAAAAGACCTCGTGGCCTTCCATGACGAGGGTCTTTTGGGTTGTGGCAAAGAAACTGTTGACCGTTGCCACCCATTGTTGCAGGTGGTCGATGCGGTGTCGTTCAACGGGATTTTCCGTCGCTTTTAGCCGGTAGTTATTCAACGACCGCGCTTCGGTGTCGAAGACGATCGCATTCATGTAGGACGAAAGAGGCGATGGCGTTTCCTTGAACAACGCTCTTACGTAATTTCCATGAATGGCTTCATCCAGCGTATTAATAATACCGAAGCCATAGTCGTTTTTCCATTCGACGACGGCGTCGCCGGTCATTTTAATATGTATGCCTTCTCCGCTTATCTCGATGGCATGAAAGAGATGGTGCAAATTCGGCAAGGCCGGTTCGTCATCGTCGCTTAACGCAAACTCAAGTATCCGCAACAGCGTACTTTTGCCGCTGCCGTTAATCCCTGCCAAAATATTTACATCGGGGTGAAGGGTCCAGTCTATATCGTACTGTTCCCACATTTTTTTGATTTTTACATGCTGTATCATATGATAGTAAATCGTGAATGATTACTGCCTGCGGCTATGCTCCAGCGCTGCTTTCACAAAGTGTACGAACAGCGGGTGGGGGTTTTCGACCGTACTTTTTAATTCGGGATGGAACTGTACGCCGATAAAAAACGGGTGTGACGGGATTTCGATAATCTCCACCAGTCCGGTTTCGGGGTTACGACCGGTAGCAATCATGCCGTGTTGTTGCAGTTCGGGCAGGTAATCGCTGTTCATTTCGTAGCGATGGCGGTGACGCTCGCTGATTTCGGTTTTGCCGTATATTTGACAGGCGAGCGACGGCTTGTCGAGCATACATTTATACGCCCCGAGTCGCATCGTACCGCCTTTCGTCGTCAGCCGCTTTTGGTCTTCCATCAGGTCAATGACCGGGCAGGGAGTATTCCGGTTGATTTCCGTTGTCATGGCTTCGGGATGCCCTAACACATGGCGGGCAAATTCCACTACGGCCATTTGCATGCCAAGGCAGATGCCGAAGAACGGTATCGCCTGTTCTCGCGCATACCGCACCGCCGTGATTTTTCCCTCAACGCCCCGTTCACCGAAGCCCGGCGCTACGAGGATACCGTTCATGCCGCCTAATTTTTCGGCCACATTCGCCGGCGTGATATGCTCGCTGTGGACGCTATGTACGTTGACTTTGCACTCGTTGGCCGCGCCGCCGTGGATGAGGGATTCCAGTATGGATTTGTAAGCGTCCTGCAACTCCACGTATTTCCCGACTAATGCAATATTGACCTCGTGCTGCGGGTTGAACAGCTTGTCGAGGAATTGCTTCCACTCCCGCAGGTCGGGTTCGTTGGCCGCGTTGAGTTGCAGTTTCCGGATAATGATTTCATCCAGTTTCTCGTCGACCATCGCCAGCGGCACTTGGTAAATGCTTTTTGCATCGATGGATTCGATCACCTCATTCGGTTTGATGTTACAGAACAGGGCGACCTTCCGGCGGATGTCCGGCGTCAAATGATGTTCGGTGCGGCAGACAATCACGTCGGGCTGCAGGCCGTTTTGCTGCAACATCCGCACGCTGTGTTGCGTCGGTTTTGTCTTCAGCTCTTTGGCCGCGCTGAGGAACGGCACTAACGTAAGGTGAATAACCGCGCAATCTTCGTCGGGCAAATCCCATTGTATCTGGCGGACGGCTTCGACAAATGGCAGCGACTCGATATCGCCCACCGTGCCGCCGATTTCGGAAATCACCACGTCGTAGTGGCCGGTATTGCCAAGCAGCAGCATCCGGCGTTTAATTTCGTCGGTAATATGCGGGATAACCTGTACTGTTTTGCCGAGATACACGCCCTCCCGTTCTTTTTTAATAACCGATTCGTAGATTTTTCCGGTCGTTACATTATTCGCGCGTGAAGTATAGACATTCAGGAAGCGTTCGTAATGGCCGAGATCGAGGTCGGTTTCCGCACCGTCTTCGGTAACGTAGCATTCCCCATGCTCGTAGGGGTTCAGCGTTCCCGGGTCGACATTAATATACGGGTCAAACTTTTGAATGGTTACGCGCAGCCCGCGTGCCTGCAACAGCTTAGCCGTCGACGCCGAAATAATCCCCTTCCCCAGCGACGAGGTAACGCCGCCCGTAACAAATATATACTTTGTATGCATAGTCGTTGATTTGCTCGCAAAATTACGATAAATAATTGAGAAGAACAAAGAAGAGTGAATGCGCGGGCAGGGCTGACACATCTAATACATATGTGATGATGTGGCGAAATGCGCTGCGCGCGGTGAAAAGAAAGAACACAGCACCTCTCCGCGTGCCGTTAGGCACGGTATGAGGGTAGAATCCACCCCCGCCCTACGGGCACCCCCGCCAGCGGGGGACAGCCGTGCGGGGGTG
>JAIRKX010000005.1 GCA_031259805.1 Prevotellaceae bacterium
TGCAAAGGATTCCGCCGCACGGCTGTCCCCCGCTGGCGGGGGTGCCCGATAGGGCGGGGGTGGACAATCCGCCGGCGGGGGTGGAATGTTTCGGCTGGAATAACGGGGGGGGTGTCATCTTTTCTATTGATATGAATTTCATTCCGTCGGTTAAAACCGACGGCAATTATTGTTCGTTCCCCGCCGGCGTGGGGAAGCTTCCCATTGGCGTGGGGAAGCTTCACATTGACGTTAGAAAGTTTCCCTTTGGTGTGGAGAAGCTTCCCTTTGATGTTAGAAAGTTTCCCTTTGGTGTGGAGAAGCTTCCCTTTGATGTTAGAAAGTTTCCCTTTGGCATGGGGAAGATTCCCGATAGTATATCGGTAAGCGAGCTGCTGCATCCCTTGCCCCGCAAGGCTTTTGGGAAAGCGTGTCGCTGTAATTAACTGGACATTAGTGAATTGGGGGGGGTAGAATTAAATACTACAAAATACGGCATTGCTTCGGCATTCGTGGAACGCGAAGCAGGGATAGCCGGATGTTGTATTGACGTATTCATTTTATCTTTATTCCGTGTTTGAAAGTGCAAATATACGCATCTTTTTTAATACACAAATGTTTTTTGTATTCTTTTGGATTTTTTTTGAAAACAGGCCACATGCTCTATTCTGTAAAAACGTTGTATGTAAGTGATTTTTATCTGCACTTTGAGCAATGAATTAGCGCCTGAATTTGTATGTGTTTTGCAAGCGGACAGCCTGCGGGCAGTCGTTCCGCCTCCTAAAAAGCAAAAACGCAAACGATCCGTTTGCGTTTTGCGTGAACATTTAACCCTATATCTAATTCTGCATGTCGTGTACTCTTTGTAAAACAATCTCAAAATCAACAAAACGACGGCATCAAATTAGTCTGTGTGTGGATTTGCAAAAGAGAAAGGTGCTTCTAAACCGATGTTTCCTTTGTGCTAAATCGACAGCAAAGGTAGACGTTCTTTTTGGTTGGTACAATCCCTATATGTGGTGATTTTTCAGGCGGGCATCCCTTAAAACGGGTAGCGTAAAACGTGGGCTTGAAGCTATAAAAACGAAACGGGCAGCTTTCGCTGCCCGCTTCACCTAATCTAAACCTATGAAAACCTATTTCGCATTCTAAGACTATAGTTTTACAAAAAGGTTTAATGAGAGATTGAAAAAAAAATAAATAAAATTCTTAGATCAACTTCTCATACGCTTCGGCGCTGAACAGTCCGCTGATTTCTTCAGGGTTACTGATTTCAATTCGGATAATCCAACCTTGTCCATAAGGGTCCTGATTGACTAACTGTGGCGCTGCTTCCAATTGGTCGTTCATTTCAACCACCTCCCCGGATAGCGGCATATAGGCGTCGGCTACGGTTTTCACCGCTTCGATAGCGCCAAACGCATCGCCTGCTTCTAGAAAATCGCCTACGGTGGTTACATCGACGTATACTACATCGCCTAATTGACTTTGAGCATAGTCGGTAATCCCGACAGTGGCCACATTGTTTTCAATCAGCACCCATTCGTGCTCTTTCGTGTACTTTAAGTGTGTAGGAACTTTCATAATTTTTCCTTTTTTAAATTGTTTATAATGATAACTGTTTATAATGATAAATTAATGCTTAATCCTGCGTTGGTGTTTGCTGTGGCAATTGATGAGACATAGGGGTTGTTGACCATCCGGTCGAAGAATAGCCGTAAGGTGAGGTTGCTGCTGACGGTATAGTCGGCTGACAGTTTGATGCTGATGTTGTATTGTCCGCTCGATACCTGCGGTATGGCGTCGTCTTCGAGGACGATTTTTCTCAGGATCGTCATTTCATCCTGCACAGAGAGGTCGGCGCGGACACGTAGCGTTGTTCTCACATTGCGCGAATTGCCTGCCGCAAAGCGGAAAATCAAAGGAATTTCGCGAAACGTGTAGCCCGCGCCTATGATATAGGTTGTCCGGCGGGTTTCCATAATTTGGTTATTCGACAGACTCAACGACAGCGTCCGGTTGCGTGCCCATTCGAACCGCGTCGAGAGGTTGTTCATCCAGCCGACGTCGACGTACACCGGCGTGAGTTCCTCGCGGATGCTGGCCAGCATAATATCGTTCATCGGAATAAAATCGCCCAGCATATTCCGTCCGTCTACAATGTCGGACAGCGTGTAGGCTTGGTTGTAGGTATAGGCGTTGATGGAGTACATGGATGAATATTTTGACATGACTGTCAGCGAGGTGATCAGGCCTTGTTGCTGTGTTTTCCCTTTCGGTTGCCAGTTGTATGTGAGTTGCCATGAGGGTAAGGGCCAGAGTGGGAAGTTCGACAGGCTTATACGTTCCGGCGACCGGCCGGTATAGGCCGCCAGAAAGGCCGGTATCAGCACTTCTTGCGATAGCGAACTGAATCCGTCGGGATAGCCGTCGACCAGCCTGTTGGGGTCGTAGTTTTCCTGTCCCAGCGCAGCTCGCGCTTCGGCTTGCCGGCGGGCAATGGTAGTACGTGCTTGCAGGAAGTTGTCAAAGGATTTGGAGGCAAAGTCGTTACCGGCTGTTGGGTTTTCAAAGGCCGTCGCAATGCTGATGGTCGAGATGCTGAAGTTACCTGTTGCTTGGCGTTGATTGACGGACGATGTTACATTGTACCACGAGTTATTTTCCGAATAATTACGGGTGAATCCCAAATCAATTTTCAATGCCGGCCAAGGTTCTAATGTCGTGCGGATATTTAGCATTGTCATGTGCGTCATGATATAGGGGTTGATAATTGTCGTGTCGGCTGACAGCCATTTTTGTTGCCGCGCATAATTCAGGAAGTTTTCGTCCTGATAGCCCAATACGAACGGCCAGCCGGGCGCCCACACGTTATTGGTTTGCCCCCACCCCATAATATGGGCATACGGTTTGAAGCCGGGCAGGGTCGAGGCGTCGTTGCTGCTGTGGCTGATAGACACAGTACGTATCATCATCGCTATACGGAGCAGGGCTTTGGCGGCAATATTGATGGGGTTTTGTTTTTTCGGCACTCGGCCGGTTACTTTGACCATTACGGCGTTGGCGTCTTCGTCTAATGTTATGGCCAGGGTATTTTTATTGAGCACGTCTACTTTCCCCTGTATTTCCCTCCCGTTGGCATCGAAAATTTGCGTGCGGATGTCGTCGGTTTTTAAATTATGCCTGATTGTCCGGCGGCGGTTGGCGGTGAAACGCATTTTCGGGCTTTCGTAGGTTTTGCTCACCATTTCGGGCGGACGTGTGGGGCCACGTCCCGAAAATTCGTTGTTAATGTTTCGCAGGAACGGCGACATATTGTAAAGGCTTTCCAACGACAGGTTGCCGTTGATGCCTATGTTGCGGAAGTTGGAGATGGTATTGCCCGGATCGTATGTTGTATCGTTCAGCACCGGTGCCGCCTCCCACGTATACCCTGCGTTATATTGCACGGCGGACGACACCCACGACAGCAGCGGGATTTTGTTTATCGGGACCATCCACTGCGCATTGATTTGTTGGTTATAGAACACATTGCGCCCGAGATTCCAGAAATTAGTCCACGTCGAGTCGTGCCAGTGGCGGTATCCTTCGGGGTCGAGTCGCTTATTGATGATGCCTTCCGGTTCGTCGATGCGGGCGCGGTTGGTGGCCACAAAATCTACTTTTATCGAACGGGTGATGTCCCACACAAACGAGTAATTATTGTCCCACAGGAAATCTTTCGACACGGTTGGCGGGATCACGATTTCGGGCGCCATGACGCTTCGGTATTGGGTTTCACGATAGGTGCGGGAAATATCGGCGTTAAATGCGAACTGGTTCGGGTAGGGATTGAAGTTGAAATCGCGTATTAACTGCAGCCATGGCGACCGCAGCCAGGGGATATTTTTTAAAGGTTCGACATAAAACGGCTGGACGTTGTATGCATAGCCTAAATTGAAATGGTAGGTTTCGTCTAATTTGTGGTCGGTGCGCGGATTGCGGGCAAAGACCTGATTGTAGGCAAAGCTCATCGTCAAGTTCGACAGGCTGAATACCGCCGGGTTGGTCGAATTGGCTAATACCCGCACGTTGGTTGCATTGAACGACAGACGGCGCGTGTAGTCCTGCGTCAGCCGCTTGATGGAATCGCGTTCGTAGGAAGTCAGGCCGCGCATGGCCTGATCGTACAACACATCCTGGTCGAATGGGTAGTATTGCGGGTTGGTAAAGTTTTCGGAAAAGCCGAAAAACAGGGGCAAGCGTACGCCGATGCTTTTAGGGAAGAACATGCCGAGTTCAAAGTTGGTAATTACGTCGTATTGGTATACATAATCCATCGATCGTTCGTTCATTCTCGACTCGAGGCCGCCGAAATTCGGCGTCTGCATGTTGCCCGATAAACTCACATTCCCGAAGTCGGCCAGTTTAGCGGCAATGCGGGCATTGGCGGCAAATCCGCTCGACTCATTAAAGTTTGACAGGCGCAATTCGTTTACCCATACAATAACCGATTTTTCCAGTCCGTCGTCGCTCGGCGAGCGTTGTTTCGAGGGGTTACGCACGCCAATCATCACAATGCGCACCTGCCCGAGGTTCGGATTACCGGCAATGCGTACCCGGTTGTTTCCGTCCGTTTTTTCGTATACCGTAGTAATAGAGCCCCCGAAGCGACGGACATACTCGTTGCGCTCCAACTTGGCATCGGTAAGGACATCGAGGTTAATGTCGACCTTGTTTTCGGTACGCCACACTATTTCTCGCTGGTTGTCGGTGTAAAATCCCGGCGGCGTAAGCGCCAGCGGCACCTCGTATTCGTAGTAGTTATAGCGGTAGTCGCTGCCGATGCGGATAAATATCGACACGTCGTTATCGTGCAGGGGTTTTCCGGGTATTTCTTCGGCGTGTACGTCCATGATTAGCCGGCGGTATTTACGAAAGTCGAAGGTTACGTTTTTGTAAGCCGCCCGGGCGTCGCCGTCGGCCAGATCATTTATGCGTAATTCCATCGCCTGTTCGTTCAGTTGTCGTACCTGATACTGTCCCGGGTCGATTTGGCGCGAGGCATCCGGCGGGAGGATGTAGTTGACAGGTGTGCGGTGCGAATTTTCTTCAATATTTACAGCTGAGATATCAAATCCGGCATTCGACATTTCGGGCTGCGCCAGTATTTCCTGCCCGTCGATCATCGACTGGTCGTAGCGTCGCCATTCACCGCGTACTAATTGCAGCGTGGCAAAACGGAAAATGGTCGTATCGGTAAACCCGCGCATGAACATTCGTATGAACCGGATGGATTTGAAGTCGGAGATGCCGCCGATGGCCGCGCCTTCGCTAATTGGTATTTTTATCTGATAAAACTTCACGGTCTTCACGCCGTTAAATTCGTTTTTGGTTACTTCGCGGATGTCGGTAATATAGTTGCTTCCGATACGCATGTTGGCCGGCGTCAAATCCAGTTCGTACTGGTAGTAACTTTCCGTTTCATTCATCGTGTAATCGCGGTTCATGTCTTCCATGTCGGGGTTGATCATGCCCATCGTATTTTCGCCGCCGTCGGATGGCCGCGAGTTGCCGTCCGTGCCGTTGTAGTATTGGTAGCGAGTCAGAATATCGGCCTGCGTATTATCGTAGACGGGGTCTAAATAATAGCGGTAATTGTCGCCTGACGGGTCGTTTTCTATACGGTTACGCGCTTCGGTATTGGAAATAAGCGAACGCATCTGGTTGACGTAATCGGCAAAGTGCGTACCTTCGTAGGCGTCATTCAATCCGTCGTAACCGATGTCCTGATATTGGCGTTTATCGTAGTCGTTGTCGAAGGTCAGGGTAATTTGCGGGTCTTTTGGAACGCGCCCCCATGCGGTCGAGATAAATCGTGTCGAGTCTTCGGGACTGCTGAAGCCGTTTTCAAACGATTTGAGCCCGTCTTTCAGCACATCTTCCGAGATGCTGCCGAGATTGAAATAGAGTTTTCCGCCCGTAGCGTTCGGTTTATACACAAAAGGGTCCATCAGCCAACATTCGATGTAATCGTAGTTGGCCGTTTCAAAGTCGGTGATGGGTAACGGTCGCTGCACGCCTGCCCAGCGTGTTTCGGGCGCTAATAAGCGTCCGTCGGCGCGTGCATTGACACTATAATTATATGGGCCGCGTTCATCGGGGTAATAGGTCATGTTCAATACTTGCAGATTGGTCGGCGAGCCGATAATTTCCTCGCGGTCGGGAAACAAGTCATTGATTTGGATTTCGCATACATACCAGTTTCGCTGGAAACGGAACGGATCGGCGCGCATGTATCCGGGCGTGTAGGAGGTGTTGCGCACAAAATCGGGATAGATGTAGAACCACGACAGCAGTGCTCGATTGAATCCGGTAGCCAGTCCTGTGAGGTCGCCGTCGGGGAACAGGGGGCTTTGCCCCTGCGGTACACTTGCCAGCGACCATGCAGCATGGCTGCGCAAATCGAGTGTTGTCTGACTGCCTTCAAAGTCGTCGATAAACGCCGCGCCGTTCGAGCCGATAGCCGATGCGTGGCCAGGCAGGAAGTGGGCAAATTCCGCATCGAACGTTAAACTCGAGTTGGCTTTGGTTTCCAAAAACGGCAAAGCATCGACCGCTTTGGTGAGCCACGGCACATCGGTACGGAATGCCGTGTTCAATCCCCAAATGGTATTGGAAATAGGTTCGTCGCCCCAATTTACTTTTTGCGTCAGCGGTCGTTCGCTTAAATGCAGCAGCGTGCCGCCGATATAGAAATTGTCGTTAAACGTATATTTCAGCCGCGTGCCGAGCAGGGTTTTGGTTTGCAGGTTAAACAACTCCCTGTTTTCCAATGACACTTTCAGCGGCACGCCCGATTCTAAATAAGAGCGGTTCAAAATACGCACCGTCCCGCCGATATAATTCACTTCGTAGTCCACGCCTTCTATTAACTTCACCCCGCCGGCGGTAACGACGACCGACCCCTGCGGTACGTTCATGGCGTCAAGCCGGATTTCGTCGCCGCCTTCCGATTGATAGCTTCCGACCAACCGGAATTTATTTTTCTCCGCAAAACTTTGCGCTTTTGTCAGGGTCGAGTCGTATAGCTCTTTATAGACGTATTTTTCAGCCAGTACGGGGTCGCCGATTTTTTGCTCCAAGTAGCGTCCGAACGGTTCACGCACGGGGAAAATAATACGTCCCCGCGAGGAAAGTACAGTGATGCCTTCTACGAAGTCGAACATGCCATCGGGCGAGGCGTCGTTCTGCGTATTAAGGTTATCGAGGTTCAGCACGCGCAGCAGGGGTTTTTCGGCGATGGTTCCTTCCGAGATGTAGGGCAGGGCAGTGCCGGCTTCGGCATTTTCGTACATGATGTCGAGGATAAAATCGTCGCGATTGATTTGATAGGCATCAATAGCGTATACGTTTTTCATCATCAACTCCCATGTCGGGAATCGCGGCGAAAAGCTTGTTCCTTTCAGCAGTTTTAACGTCAGCATGTCTGGCGACATAATGCCGTCGGTTGACAGTTCGCCTACTTTGTAGGTTACGCCGAAGGCTTCGTATTCGTAGGCTACGGCTAAGATTTCATCGGCGTTGAGCGCGGCGTTGAGGGAGATATACCCTAATTGGGTATTGACCGTATAATCGGTTGAGGAGAGTTTGCGGGCGTTTTCGACTTTTTCAAAATCGCTGCCGCTACGTAATCCTATCGCCGTAAGGTAAGCCGTTACGTCCTGCGTTTGCCGGATGTTGTCTTTATTGATGAGGGTATAGAGGTTGTTGCTGTTCTTTGAGGAGGGCAGTCCGTTGCCACTGCCGGAGAATAGCGAGGTATTGTATATCCGGTCGCGTTCGCCGTCGTCGATGAATGCGACAAAGTTGCGGGTCTCTTCGAAGCGTCCGCTTTTATTTGTTACCCAGACCTCAATTCGCTTGATGTTGATTCCGGAGAGGACGAGGGGCAAGTGCCCAAGCCATCGGTCATAGTTTTCTTTAAAGTAATGCGACAGGAAAAAGTGCCGGTTGGCGTCGTACTGGTCGGCGTTGATTTCAAAGACGCTGGTTTGCCCGCCGCCGACCAGTTCGACGGTTTTCGATTGCGCGCGCTGTACCGACGCGACCAACGCTACGTCTAATTTTCCGAAACGCAAGTCGATTTTTCCTCCAAACAAACTCTGACTTCCTGTAATCAAGGAGCCGTCGAGCGGGAAGGCAATGTTTCCCGCTTCGATTTTTTGAATAATATCGTCTTCGTTGCCGGCGTATTCGATTTTCAGGTTGGTTTCAAAATCAAAGGTCGCTTCGGTGTTATAATTGAAATTCAATTTCAGCCGTTCGCCGATACTGCCGGTGATATTGAATTGCATTTGTGCCTGAAAATCGAAATTGAAGGCTGTCCGGTAGCGTTCGGCAATAATCGGGTTGTCGGCATAATTCCATTTGCCTCCGAAGGTGAGGTTGACCGACATCTGGGGATTGATGACAATTTCGTTTGAGCCGAATATTTTGGCAAAGGCATCGTTATTTACGCCTATGCGGAAACTTGAGGGGATGAGGTTGTCTCCTGTAGCGCCGAGGCGTCCCTGCCCGTCGCTACGTTGTTGCGCCCAGCCTTCGCGAAGCGTCTGCGAAAACTGCTCGCGTCGGTATTCTTCGGAGCTTAAGACTTTATAGGGGATGGTGCGCCGCGTATCGTAGGCGTGATAGTAGAGGTAATTGTGCGTTACCGGATCGTACACTACCACCGGTTTTTCCGACTGTAACGAGGACTGCGCCCATGTCGGGGCAAGCGCGAAGCATAGAGAACAGATCCAAAGAAACCGATGTACGCCCTTCATAATTATAATCGCTTCAAGGCAGCCTTGATGAGTTGTTCGGCCGTATACAGGGTATTTTCCCTGATGAGGGATTGGATGGCTTTTTCGGCGGGCGCTTTGGCGAATCCTAACATAATCAGTGCGGCCATCGCTTCTTCGTGGACGGCTTTCGGCAAAGGCGCTCCATTGCCGCCGGACGACAGGAGTGTCTTCCCGATGCGGTCTTTCAAATCGACTACGATACGCTGGGCGGTCTTCATTCCGATGCCTTTAATCCCTTGTAGTCTTTGTACATCATCGTGCTGAATAACGTGTCGCACTTCGGCCGACGAGAGCGACGAGAGCACCATCCGCGCCGTATTCGGGCCTACGCCCGAAACACCTACTAACAGCCGGAATATCTCACGTTCTTCTTTATCAAAAAAACCGTACAGTTGTTCGGCGTCTTCGCGCACAATATGATGCAACCACAATTGCACCTGCTGTGTTTGTCCGATATGTCCGTATGTTTGCAGCGAGATATGCACCGCATAGCCTATGCCGCCCGCATCAATGACCACATACGTTGGCGTTAGTTCCGCCACAAAACCTTTGATAAATTCATACATAAAGCGGCTTGTTCAAAAAGATATGAACGCAAAGGTAGTATTTTTTCTTTAGATGATCAAGTATTTTTGCGTGAGGCGTGATGCGTAAAACGTCCCACAGGGACAGGGCGCTTACCCCTGCTTTTCTAAACTACTTTTTGATTAGTTTTAGAAAAAAACATACCTTTGGCGGCGGTGAAAACATACTTTTGTCGGCAGTTCCAATTTTGATTAAATTAGTGAGTTAATCAAAAAGCTTTTTCCCTTTTTCCACACTCTCATTTTTAATCATTTCTATCGTCCTGCGCTCGTTTTTTCTCCGGCGCTTTTTTTGTTTACTTCATTTTTATAATCTCCTTATATCTCTCTACTTACTCTTCGTCATTTTTTTAAAATGCACATTCATTCTTCCCCTTATTCGTCCCCCGTTTTTTGCTTTTTAACGCTTTGGTTTCGCATCTATTAAGGAGACCGAAACAAGCTCGTTTTTCCCTCGATTCTTCCCCCAATTCGTCTCTCTGTGCAAAAGCGGCAGTGCTATCTCCTGATTCTCAGTCGTTGCAATTTTAAAAAATTAACTCACTAATTTAATCA
>JAIRKX010000009.1 GCA_031259805.1 Prevotellaceae bacterium
AGCGGCAGCAGCGCGGCGCAGAGCAGCGACAGCAGCAGCAGGCGCTTCATACGCCTCAGCCTACCGCCAACCGCATGAGCAGGCGCGAGCACAGCTCGCCCTGCCCGACTTTTGGTCGAAATTTTTCTGTTCATGATAAAATTTGTTTTTGGTTAATAAAAAGGGAATCGAAAAAACAGCGCACGGCAGAAAAATTCTACCGCACGCTGTACTGGTTGAGGCTATTAGGAGGATTAGGGAGGACGCAAAAAAAGCGGACGGCCAAAAAAGTTGACCATCCGCTACAAAAAAATTATAGTAAGCTCTTGCAAAAGAGGAAAATTTTACGTAACTTGCGAGCTCGCGTGTGTGTGTGTGTGTGTGTGTGTGTGTGTGTGTGTGTGTGTGTGTGTGTGTGTGTGTGTGTGTGTGTGTGTGTGTGTGTGTGTGTGTGTGTGTGTGTGTGTGTGTGTACAACCATGCGGGTTTCCGGAGGTGTTAAGCGCTGGCGGCACAATGCGTTGCAGAGGCTCTTTCGAGGAGCCCCGTCGTTCGCTGGTTTCAGCGCTTATTGGAAAATATTTCCGGTTAACAGGCATATTATTTCGAGTTGTTTTAGTTTACATCTATAATAATGTTGCAAAGATATAACATTTTTTTTAAATGGACACTATTTTTTTATCTCCGGTGCATTTATTCGTTGAATTTACGGTATTGACCGTTTGCATTTACCAATTGGGGATTGCGACAGGCGGGCAACAGTCCCCTGCGCCGCCGCAATTCATCTTAACGTTATGGCCGCGCGCACGCCCCAGCCGTAATATTTCAGTCCTTCAAAACCGACGAAGACGCCTATTTGACCTATCAGGTACAGTTCGGTCATGCCGTAGCCCCATTCCGTATAATGGCGCATGTGCGGGGTTTGCAGGTACGATACCGACAGGCGTTCGCTCATCAGGCCGCTGCTCAAGAACGGCAGGCGTTTCAAGGCCATGAAGAAGGATCGGTATTCGACATTGGCTACGACAAACCATTCGCCGGTACTGTATGTATAGGCCGGCAGCAGTTGAAACGGGCGGTCGATCGAGCCGTTGAGCAGAATGCCCGCGTCGTTGCTATAAAAATGCCGGAACGAATGGAAACCCATGTTTCGGGTGTTGGCGAAAAAGCCGGCTTCCGCCTGATAATCTACCGACGCCTCGGCGTGCAGATGAATATGTTGCCGGATGTCGAGACTGAAAAAATCGAACTGCGAACGACTGGCCATCACCTTGTCCCACGCGCGTTGCCAGCGGGCGGTAAACGTCGGATAATGCGAATAGAGCATCTGCTTGCGCTCGCCGTACATCCGGTAGTAATACTGCGGGGTGCAGGTCAGTTTAATATCCGTCAGGAAATCCGTCTTATCGTGAAGCCACTCGGGATTGAGCGCCACGCCCGCATGGCGGGGAATATTGGGACGGTACTCGCGCGCATCGGAAAAGAAGAAAGAATAATCGCAGTGATTCGTCTCCTGCCGGTTGATTTCGTATGCTGCCGCCGTCGCCAATTGCAGGCCGTTGGCAAGGTCAATGGTATGATGGATGCGCAGGTAGCGCTTATCGTAAAACACCGGATAGTTGATGCGGAACAGCAGCGAGGCGGGTATATTGATCCGCCCGATACCGCGCTCGCCGGCATAATCTTCGGTATGATGACCGGCTTCGATGCCCCACACACCGCGCTTCCGCGGCAGGTAGCGATGCCACAGGGCGACATCCCACAGGACGGTGTGACGACTGAAAGCCCATGCCGCCGAGGCACGGAAGGACAGGCGGCGGTCGCGGCTAAAGCGCTTGACAAGGCCGGCGGACTGGCCGTACACAAAGCCGTCGACCGTATTAAAGTCATACTTGTTTATATCTATCAATCCCCCGTAGGAAACCGACAGCGTAGAGTCGATGCGGAACGTGTGGCCGCCGACGAGCATGAACGGCCAATTTTTCAGGCGGCTGTTTCGGGTGCTCGACGAGGTGTCGCGGCCGGAAGCGATGAGGCGCAGGGAGTCGTTTTTGCGGAATGTCGTTACTTCGTCGCGCACCAGCGGAATCGGGCGGGCGGTATTCCAGTAGGCCGTATCGCGGCGACGGGCGGCGCTGTCTTCCGAAAAGGAATAATTGTTTTTCACCTCCAGCGTTTTTTTCTCGCCGCGTTCGGCGCGGAGGGCGTCGTTGGCCATTTCGACCAGTTCCTGCTGCATCCGGGCAGCCCGACGCATGTCGCGGGTCGTCAGTTGATCTTGGCTGACGATGGCGGTTAGTTGCTGTTCGATACGCGCCTTTTTCGGGTTCACGGCATCCGGCGACGGCGTCGTCTGGCCCGACGACAGGGATGCCAGCCGGTCGTTCGGCGTAATCGACGAATATTTAATCGAAGCGTTATAATGCCCCGATAATTCAATGCCCATAATCTTGCCGGTCAATCCGGCCTTGCTCGACACGGGCAGATAGACGCCGTCCGTCGTTTCGCCGTAATGCTGCTCGAGCCGGAAGTCCAGCCCCATGTAGTCCATCGACAGGTCGAACGAATACACATTCCACAAATCCTCGACGATATAGAGGTAGCCGCTGTACAAGTCCTTGCGCTTGTACCGCGGCGTAACCTTAATTTTGTTGATACGCAGAGCGCCCTCAAGGAAATCGCCTTCGTAGCGGAACGTATAGTTCGAAAAAGCGCGGGTAGAAAGGATGTTCATGTTCGGGCCGTAAATATCGACGAGCATCATACCGACTTTCAGGTCGGGCATTTTGAAATCGTCCGTATTGAAACTGACGGCTTGCTGTACCGACTTTGTGCGATGGTCGTAGCGGTCGGGCGCGGTAAACCGGACTTCGCTCACGCTTTCGAATACGCCTGAACTGTTCGACAGCGCCCGTTTCGTTTTCCTGTCCAGCGCCAGCCCCGCCAGTCCTTTGATAGCGCCCACCCGCAAGCTACCTTTAATATATACATCGGCCAAAAATTCTGTTACCGCCTGCCGGAAGTATGGCGCACGACTGATTGCCCGTCGCATGATGATGTAGGCCGGATCTTCGCCCGTCGCGGAAATACGGACGCTGGGCAACTCGTATGCCGTTTCCGGCAATACAACGCGCAATGGCGCACTGTGGGAGGTCAACACGACGGTATCCATAATCATTTCATACCCTAAACAACGGAACAAGCAAGTGTATGTCCCGGCCGGCGCCGCCAGCTCAAACGCACCGTCGGCATTTGAGGTAACACCCTGTTTCAGCTCCTTCACGTACAACGTAGCAAACGGAATACGGGCTCCCTGCATATCTTCAATATGCCCCTTTATCGCCTGCGCCGACACGCCCGACACGCTAAGCAGTAAAATCGCCACGTGAAGGGTAAGGCGTAAGGCGTAAGACGTGGCTGCGGGGGCTGTTCTCTGAACGGTGATTTTTGTGATTTTTATGATCCGACGGCAACAGTCAATCATCCATTGCGTGGCTGGAATAAGAATAATACGCATCATAATCATCTAATTTTTGCCAAAGATACGTAAAATCTTTCATCGAAGCGTAAAGCGGGCTTGCGGATTCTACCAACATACCGTACCTAACGGCACGGTGGGGTGGCGCCGGCATCCGTTTTCTACCCACATACCGTGCCTAACGGCACGCTTCTTTATTTTCATTCCGCCGGTTAATTGCTGAGCTCAGCAACTGAATTGCTGAACTCAGCAACTGAATTGCTGAACTCAGCAACTGAATTGATGAGGTCAGCAACTGAATTGATGAGCTCAACAACTGAATTGCTGAACTCAGCAACTGAATTGATGAGCTCAACAAATGAGTTGACGAGAGCAACAATTGAGTTGACGCGAGCAACAATTGAGTTGTTGCGAGCAACAATTGAGTTGACGAGAGCAACAATTGAGTTGACGAGAGCAACAATTGAGTTGACGAGAGCAACAATTGAGTTGTTGCGAGCAACAAATGAATTATTGCGTTTTGTAAGCGCAAAGCGGCGGTAGCCCGCTGTGTCCCTCTGCGTACCTCCGCGCCCCTCTGTGTAACATTGCCCCAAAGTACACAGGGGACTGTCAAAAATCAAAAAAATTCCTATCTTTGCACCACTAATTTTTTTGTCAACCCTAAAATATAACTAAGAATGAAAAAAATAGCATGTATTGTATGTCTGCTCTGCACGTTGCAATTGACCGCGCAGACGGAGAAAGAAAAAGAAAAGTTTTTGGGCAAAATCGCGAAGAGCGATACCGAAATAGCCGACCCTAAAAAGGGCGCTGATCCTAAAACATGGATTAACCGTGCACAACTTTTTAAGGATATTTACGACGCGCCGCGCAAGAATTTAGTCCCCGGCATTGCGCAGTTGCAGGTAAAATTGCTTTTTAAAGATGAAAAATTCAGAACCGATAACGTAGAAATCGACGGTACGGCCTACGAAATTCTGCGTTCTGCCGACAAGAAACTCTATTTCGACGAATCGGGCGTACTGGCGTTCTGGGTTATTGAAGACAAGGTGGTCAACGACCCCTTGTTGAAAGCCGGCGACGCATACGAGAAAGCGTACGAATTAGACGTCAAAGGCAGCCAGACGAAAAAAATCAAAGAAGGCTTGACAATCCTGTCGTACAACCTTCTTCAGGAAGGATCGGCGGCGTATACGCTGCATGAATACGACAAATCGCTGCGCTGCTTCGAGAATGCCATCAAAATCACCGGCCACCCGACGATCAACATGATCGATTCGGCCAATGTATACAACACCGGATTGGTTGCGCGTTTAGCCGGCAACGATGAAAAGGCAATTGAGTACTTCGGCAAAGCCATCGAAATCGGCTACGAGGCGCAAGGCAATGCGTATGCCAACTATGCATCGCTATTGCGCGAACAGGGCGACACCTTGAAGTCGATGGAAGTATTAAACCAGGCCTTTATCAAATACCCGAAAAATCAGGACATCCTTATACAATTGATCAATGCCTACATGTCGGCCGGCAGCGATTTATCGGCAGCCCTGCCCTTCATCAAAGAAGCGCAGCAAAACGAACCCGACAATGCCAGCCTCTTCAATGCCGAAGGAATTATCTATGAGCAATTGAAAGAGGTAGAGAAAGCATTTGAAAGTTACACGAAAGCGCTGGAACTTGACCCCGACTTTTTCGCTTCGCAATACAGTATCGGCGCACTGTTTTACAATCAGGCGGTCGAATTGCAAAATGAAGCGGGGAATGAACTGGACGACGCCAAATACCGCCAACTGGACGAAGCGATGAAAGCGGCATTCAAACGCGCGCTGCCCTATCTGGTACGCGCCCACGAACTGATGCCCGAAGAACGGTCGATTGTCGAAACCGTGCGGGGCATTTACTACCGCTTCCGCGAAGAAAGCCCCGACATGAACGAACGATTTGAATACTTCTCAAAGATGTTGGAAACAATGTAATTTTCTGTATATATAATAGCTGTTCTTGACGAAAAAAGGAATTCTCAACCGGAATTCCTTTTTTCATGGCACACCCTGCATGACATCCAACTTCGCCTCCTTTAACTCCTTTCAAAAAAAATCGTATCTTTGTACGCAAAACACTAAAATCACACAATGAATATGAAACAAATACTTTTAATCGCCCTCAGTATGGCAGGAATTTTTACCGCATGCAGTAATGACAATCCGTTTTTTACGGAATGGCAGACGCCTTATGGCGTGCCGCCCTTTGACCAAATCAAAAATACGCACTTTATGCCGGCGTATGAAGAAGCGCTTTTGCAGTTGCAAACCGACATCGACCGGATTGTAGCCAATGCCGATGCACCCACGTTCGAAAATACCATTGTGGCGCTGGATAACGCCGGCGCATTGCTGGCTAAAGTGAACGGCGTGTTTATGAACGTCGTCGAATCGGATACCGACCCCGAACGGCAGGCCATCGAAGAAGCTATTTCGCCGAAGCTGACCAAAAGCGTGGACGATATTTACCTGAATGCCCCGCTTTTTGCCCGTGTCAAAGCCGTGTATGAACAAAAAGCGCAATGGAACTTAGACGCCGAATCGTCGGCGCTGCTGGAAAAAACGTACAAGACCTTCGTCCGCAGCGGGGCAAACCTGAACGACGACGATCAGGCTACATTGCGGAAAATAAATGAAGAGTTGTCGCTCTTGAGCGTCAAATACGGACAGAATGTACTGGCGGACAATAACGCATTCCGCATCATCATAGAAAACGAAGCCGAATTGTCGGGGCTGCCGCCGGCTGTCGTACAGGCCGCCGCCCAACAGGCAACCAATGAAGGCCTCGACGGCCAATGGGTGTTTACATTAGATGCCGTCAGCCGCATCCCTGTGCTGCAATATGCCGACAATCGCGACTTGCGCCGCCGGATGCTGGACGGCTATGCCCACAAGGGCAACAACGACAATGCCAACAACAATAAAGAAATCGTCCGGAAAATCGCTTCGCTCGAATACCGGAAAGCCGTGCTGCTGGGCTATCCCGATTATGCATCGTTTGTGCTGGAAAACCGTATGGCAAAAAACCCTGAAACGGTCAACGCCTTCCTGCAAAAACTGTGGGAGCCGACGCAAAAGGTTACCGAAAAAGAATTGTCGGAATTACAAAAAATCGCCGCTACCTTCGGGCAAACCGACCGGATTGAACCGTGGGACTGGTGGTATTATACCGAAAAACTGCGCAAAGCCAAGTATAATTTCGACGACGAAACGGTACGACCCTATTTCCAATTAGAGCATGTTCTCGCAGGCGCATTTATGGTGGCCAACAAGTTATACGGCATTTCGTTTGAAGAAATCAAAGACATCCCGAAATTCAATCCCGAAGCGACTGCCTATTTGGTGAAGGACGCCGATGGCAGCGAGCTGGGTATATTCTATGCCGACTACTTCCCCCGCGCCAGCAAGCGCGCCGGCGCATGGATGAACAATATCCGCGAACAACACGGCACGGTAAGGCCTGTGATTGTCAACGTCGCTAACTTTACCAGACCGACGGGCGATCTTCCCGCATTATTGAATATCGACGAAGTGGAAACGCTGTTCCACGAGTTAGGGCACGCCATTCACGGATTCCTCTCGCAATGCCGATACATCTCTACGTCGGGGACTAATGTGCTGCGCGACTTTGTGGAATTGCCCTCGCAGATAAACGAAAACTGGGCGATGCATCCCGACGTGCTGAAACTCTATGCCAAACATTACCAAACGGGCGACGTCATTCCCGATTCGTTGATTCGGAAAATACAGGCGACCGGAAAGTTTAATCAGGGTTTTACGACTACCGAATTGCTGGCCGCCGCTATTCTGGATATGCAATGGTATACGTTGCGTACCGCAGAGTATCAGGATGTGGAAACATTTGAAAAAGCGGCTATGGATAAAATCGGACTGACCTACGCTATTATTCCGCGCTACCGCAGCACGTATTTCACCCATGTATTCGGCGGTGGCTATGCGGCCGGCTATTACGGCTATCTGTGGGCAGAACAGTTGGATGCCGATGCTTTCCAAGCATTTCTCGATGCCGGCGACATATTCGACCCGGCTACAGCTCAATCGTTCCGCATAAATATTTTAGAAAAAGGCGGCAGCGAAGATCCTTCCATACTCTACAAAGCCTTCCGTGGCAAAGACCCTGACGGTAATGCGCTGCTGGTAAAGAGAGGACTGAAGTAAGATAAGAGATAAGCGATAAAAAACGACAAGGGGCATCAGCCCCTTGTCGTTTTTATCGCTTATGCGATTGAGTTCCTGTCTGCGAGGGAGGCGGGCGCGTTTTCTACCGAACAATGCCTCCTGACAGTTTGCGGGGATGCGCCCCATTGTTCACACCCCCGCAGACTCCATATTCAACAGTCGATATTCAATGGCTACCACATCACCTTCACTGCCGAGCGGCTTGTTTTGTCGTGCCATACATGCAGGACATACACGCCTTTGGGCAGGCCGGCAAAAGATAGTTGGATGGTCCGGCCGGAAGCCGGAAATTCTTTTATTTTGGCGCCGGATGTCGAATATATTTCCACACGGTAAAGCCCTTTTTCCGATTCGATGGTCAGAAAACCATCTGCGCCGTACTGGGTCGTCCACGATGCTCTGACGGATTCTTTTTCGTCGTATGGCCGGACGGCTATTTCGCGGTATGCCTGTATGCCTGAGCCGTCCTGCGCTGTGGCGAACAGGATGATTTTCCCCGGCTCATCGCCCACTAAGGTGTTTCCTGCTACATGGGCTTGCCCCGATGCGGGCGTTACGCTCCAAAGTAATGCCTTGTTGGTGGCATTCTCCGGGCGGACGGTGGCCGTGAGCGGTATTGATTCGCCTACATAGACTGTCGATTTGGTAACGATATCAATCCCTGTAACCAGCACGGGCAGTACCTCGATGGTTTTGATGGCCGACACGCCTGATCCATCCTGCGCTGTGGCCTGTAATGCGACCGTCCCCACCGCGTCGCCCACTAAGTTGACGCCGTCGATATGGGCGCTGCCGGACGTGTTCGACACGTTCCACGAAAGTGTTTTGTTCGTTGCATCAGTCGGGAAAACCGTCGC
>JAIRKX010000020.1 GCA_031259805.1 Prevotellaceae bacterium
CGTGATGCCGGTAACCGTCCAACTGGCCGCGCCGGTGGGTTTGGTTAGCGCGCTTCCCGATACCGATGTGGCGCCTTGCTGGATGTTGGTATATGCTGCTTTGATTACGATGTAGGCCGCAGACCTGTTGGCGCTGATTTGCGCATTGGTCGCCGCAATGACGCCGACGGGCAGGGCATAGTCGCCTATACCCAGCGCCGCCAATTCGCTGGTCGTTAGCCATACCGTAACGCTGTCCGATACCGTGGAGCCGGCGGGAATGGTTACTTCCGTCTTATCCCTGTTCAGGCGAATGCTTTCGGGGAATATTGTCAGCCCGTCGGGTATCAGCGCGTTATTTGTACCGATTGTTATGCTAATCGGCGCTTCGGCCGGACGCGTACACTGTACGACAAAGGTCAGGCTGATGCTGTCGCGGTCTGTTATCATCGGGCCGGCCGGCGTATTGGTTACGTTAAATGAAATCCCATTGTTCGGCACGCTGTTGGGCGACGATGTCCATGTGTTGATATATACTTTATTCGTCGTATCTCCTGTTACGTCGAACGTTGTTTCGTTTTCGCACGCGAACAGGACGGGAGCCAGCGCCGCGAGCAGGAAAATGAGTTTACAGATACTTGTTTTCATCTTGTTTTATTGTATGAAATGACTAATTAAGGACACCTCACGCCTTGTACCCATGTGATATTGCGGTTGGCCATGGCGGTATGGCCGTGCCCCGTCAGGTCAAGGACATTGCGGTCTTCGGCGCTATTGAATCGCCAGTAGGCAATCAGGCCTTCCGACGTGGGGTCAACAGCACAGAGATTCTCTTGTAGCTGGCTTGCCGTAAGCGCTTTGCTCCACAGGCGGGCTTCACTCACATAGCCGTCGAGCATACGTCCGTCGGCCGAATAGCCGATGTGGAACCCGCCTGCCCAGTCCCAGCTCATGTCGATGACCCCCTGCGCGGCGTCGGTCGAAGCGGCGAGGCGTCCGTCGATGTATAAGTTCATGGCAAAGCCAGTATATACAGCCGCTACATGATACCAGCGACCGGCGACGAATTTGTCGGGCGCCGCCAACTGGTATTTTCCTTTAGTAATGCCGACGGTTACTTCGCCGCCGGCGAGCATAAGTTCGTCGCGCGCAATACTTACGTCGCCAAAGCGCAGCAGGAATTTTTCTTCAATCCCGATAATCGAGCTGATGTACGGATTGGAAGCGTGGAAGCTGTTAGCCAGTACGCGGCATTCCATCGTCAATTGCGACAGCCCCTGCACGTCGGGATTGGCTAAAAACGAGGGCACGGTAAAATACGTATTCTTCCCCAAGTTGACCGCCTGTGTGATAATCGTTTTTCGGATTGTCACAAACACTGTCCGCGAGGCTTCGAGGACAGGCATCGCGCCGTCTGACCCCGTGATGCTGACAGGCACGCAGTAATTTGCTCCTTCTTCAAAGTCGTCGACCGACGTAATAAAGAGTTCTGTCTGGTCTGATACATACTGCCCGGCGCGGATTGTAACCGCGTCGGACGATAGCAGGTACGTTCCTTCGGGGAGCATTACATAGTTTCTCCCTGTTTGTCGGTTCAGTTCGGCCACCAATTCCGGGCTTACTTTCAGCGTTATGCGCATATCCGTCGGCGCCAAATCTGTAGCCGTTACCGTAATTCCCATCGACGTCGGCCCTTCTACGGCAAGACTTACCGTATTCTGTTCTTCCGTCCCCGTTATCAAAATAACATCGGGGTACTCCGCTTCGCCTTTGCAATTCATACTGCAAATTGCCAGCACTGCGGTTAGTAGTAGGTAAAAATATTTCATTTTATTCATTCTTATTCATTGTTAGTTTACGGCAGGGTTTTGCGCCTGTATTCCCCTGCGAAGATATTTATAAGGCGGGTTGGAACTGTAGTCGCGCTGACAGAAGAACGCACCGAAGCCGCCTTTTCGACCCTGCGTGGGGTTCCAGCGCGCCATGCCTTCCAGTGAATAAAGGCGTTCTCCGTCGGAGGCGAGCGTGTTGCCGTCGGCCTCGGTGAACGGGCTGCCGCCGGTACGCCAATGGTCGCCGATATTTTCGGTAACGATAAACTTCCACGTCGGGCAAAATGACGCCGCACTATTGTAATAGCCTTGAAGTCGTGTCGCATTATGCTCCGTGAAACCCTGCGTGTAGGCCTGCCGGACGAAATAGTCTGCATACGGCCCTGTCGAGGCCGGTGGATAGTTGCCGTAAAAGTCAATAATCAGCAACTTCTCCGGGTGGTCGGACATCGGCCCTATTTTCGAGCCTAAGTATTCCACAAAATAGCTCATGTTAGTACCGGACAAGCGGTCGCCTTCCGGCTCATAGTCCAAGTCCAGCCCGTCAAGGTCGTTCTCCCATATTGGTTCGAGCAGGTAATCGGCATACATTTCCAGTGCGCGGTTTCGTTTCTCCTGCCGTTCTTCCTCCGTACCTGTAGACGTATCATAACTTTCTTTAAAGAGTTTGTAAAATTCCTGATCCTTATAGGCCACCGCGTCTTCGATACGGATAATCGTGGGAACTACTAACCGCATGCCTTTCACTTTTTGGACAAACCGCATCTCTTCATATGCTACCGGATTGTTCTCGGGCGATGGAATGCCTCCCCAGAGGCTGACGATGTCGACGCTGTCAGGCAATCCGAAAAAGCGGTTGGCAAGGCTGGTTGCCCTGTTGTAATCGGAAAACCATACGAAGGCAATGGGGTGCACGCTCTGCTTGTAGGCGCGGAGATTTTCATAGTAAGCCTCATCATAGGTATAGGGCTTTTGAATTTCCTGCGGCTCGGGTTCTACATCACAGGCAGGCATAAATACCATTGCTCCGATGGTCAAAATACACATTAGTGTTGTTTTTACTTTCTTATTCATAATGTCTGATTTTTATCATTCATAATTCATAATTCTTAATTTTTCTTATCCCACCACAGTTTGGTACCCCCGTGATCGGCTCCACCTAACAATGACACGGCCTGAGGCATATTTTCGCTATTGTCACGATATTCGGTTGACGGAAACGGCAGACGACGCACCTGTACGTCGGAGGCTATCCTGCCGCCGCTATTATTCACTAGAACAGGGAATATCTTCGGGTATCTCGTCCGGCGAAACTCGCTCCATGCCTCCTGCCCGTCGGGATACATGGCAATCCATTTCTGCGTAATGATGCGTTCCTGCTTCTGTTCCGTGGTGGCCGCATCGTCCCACTTGATGGTAATGGTGCCCAGCGCGGCGCTGTTGTTGCTGGTGCGCACCGGGTCGGTGTACGCCGCCGGCACGCTCGTTGCATTATTGAGATAGGCGTCGGCGCCGCTCAGCCCGCAATAGCTGAATGACGCGCGGATGCCGGATTCATACAATTCCTGCGGCGTCCCGCCCATATCCCATCCATTCAGCGCGCCCTCGGCGCGGAGAAACCACGATTCCGCCGGATTCATCCAAACTACGGGCGTTTCCGGCGTTACGTTCAGCGCCGAAAATGCGCCCTGAGCATATACCGACTTGTCGGTTATCGTAATGCCCGTGCGGATGCCGCGGTAAACGCCATTGACCGGGTCGCGATTGAAGTAGGCGCTGAGGCGCGGGTCGTTATATCCGTTGAGATACGAATCCATCGTAGCGCCCATCTTCACATCCGTAAATTCATAACAAATAACATACAAGGGATGCCGATAGGACAGCCTGTTGGACTTATTGAGGACGGCGGCATCGCCCGACAGCGTCATCAATCCCGCAGGATGGCGCACCGCCGCTTCCGCCTCTTCCTTCGCTTTTGCCGGAAGGGCGTAGGATATGCGGATGGCCAGCCGCAGCCGCAGCGTGTTGGCAAACTTTATCCAGTTTAGCGTATTTCCGCTATAGATGAAATCGTAGTCGTCCGACAGCGCCCGCGCATTGGGGCTTTGCGCGTAAAACTCCGTCAGGATAGCGACCGCCTCGTCCAATTCCCGGAAGAACGACAGATAGATGTCTTCCTGACTGTCGTAGGGATTCTTCAGTGCGCCGCTGCCGAAGCGCGTGTAGGGCAGCGGGCCGTACATGTCGGTAATCCGGTGCATGCCGGCGATTTTGACAATCGTAGCCAGCGCATACTTCTGCGGAAATTCTTCCTCCGTGTATTGTTTGATGGAAGCCCATGGCGCCATCACATTCTCAAACGAATAGTTAAACGCCGCGTCATACCAGTCCGATATAAGGTTATAGGTCGTATGGTTCGAGTTGGAGTGCCAAAGCCCGCTGGAACCCATGTAGCCGGAGAAGATGTCTCCGGCCAGGTTCTGCGTAATTTGGTAATCGGCATCAAAGCCTTCGCCCACGATAAACACGTTCCGTAGCATCTGTGAGAAAAACGAGCCTACCCGGAGATCGTCACGATCCATCATTTCGTCGGTGGCTTCATTCGGATTCACATTTTCGTCCATACAACCGCCACCGATAGCGATAAACGACACCAGTGTAATGAGCGCTAAACAGCTGTTAAATATTTTTCTTTTCATGATAATAAAGTTTAATGGTTAGAAGCGAATATTCACAGCAAACCCAAGATTACGCAAACTTGGCGGCATGAAATAATCGATCCCTTGATAATAAGTTCCTGTACTGGCTGTCAGTTCCGGATCAAAAGGCGCTTTATTGTAGAACATAAACAGGTTGCGGCCGATAAACGACACGCTTAATCCTTTGATGACCGGCACAAGTTTCGTAATGGGCACCTCGTACCCGATGCTCAGTTCGCCCAAACGCACATTGGTAGCGTTATACACATACATCGAACCCACACCGGACGTCCCGCCGCCTATCACCTGATAATATTCCTTCGCCGGAATGCGCTGCCCGTTGACCGTGGCGCCGCCGTTATCGCGGGCTTGGGCGGTGGCCGTAGAAACGCCGTAGGCATCCATCAGGGCTTGCGTAACGGAAATGACTTGGCCCCCCACACGGGCATTAATCAT
>JAIRKX010000030.1 GCA_031259805.1 Prevotellaceae bacterium
TTACCCGCGAGCCGCTCGCCAGCCAGTCGGCGCAACTCGAAGAGCTTTTCTCCCGTATCGGCGCGCGTCAGGACTTGCAGGACGCCATGGCAACCCTCGACCTCTCCGGGGTGTGGACAACGCTTGTAACCGCCGACACCACGTTTAACACGCTCTACGACCAGCGCCTTGAAGAGCAGGCATCCGCCGCCGCACCTTCCGCTACAAGCATTAAAGATACGGTGGTGAAGGATTATGATGATCTGTGTACAACCGTCGAACAGACGATATCGACGCTGCCCTCGCCGGCGCTCGAACTGCTGTTCGGCCAGATGGATCTGCTGCGTAAGAAATACGCCGCCCGTCACCCGTCGAAACTCGACCCGTCGGTAACGACCGTCGAGCCGATACCGGCGCAGGCGTATACCGGACGCCCGGTAACACCGCTGCCGCGCGTGTTCTTCAAAACCGGCGAGCAGACCATCGAACTGCACTTTGCACAGGATTTCACCGTTACTTACAACAACAACGTCGAAATCGGCGAAGCCACCCTTATCATCCACGGCAAAGGCCAGTACAGCGGCCAGCGTATCACGACGTTCTATATCGTCGGAAGCGAAGCGTAGAGGTTAATTGTTAATTGTTAATTGAAAGTGGGTGAAAGGGTGAAATGCGCGGCCGGTATCGATACCGGCCGCGTTTGTTTTGTAGGGGACTTGTCTGAACTTTGATTTTTGTGATTCGTGTGATTTCTTTGATTGCTATTAATCCCCTACGGGGAAGGTTAGTTGAAAGTTGAAAGTTGAGAATTGTTAGTTCTTAGTTCTTAACTCTTAGTTCTTAACTCTTCGTTTCCCGACCGCCGCATACAGCCCAATCAGCAGCGCGACGAAGCACGCGATACGGCCGATAAAATCGCCGTGGCGGACATAGAATGTAAGGTGCTCGTTGGCATTGAGTGTGCCGGACAATGTGGTGCGTTCCCACCATCCGGTGGCGGCGTCGATCTCGCCGCGCTGGTTGACAATCGCCGAAATCCCCGTATTGGCGCTGCGTGCAATGCTTCGCCGCGTTTCGATGGCACGCAGCGACGCATAGGTCAGATGCTGCCGGTAGCCGGGCGTATCGTCCCACCAACCGTCGTTGGTAATAATGCTCATCACATTAGCGCCCTTGCGGACATACTCCGTATAATAGCGACCATACACCGACTCGTAGCAAATCGCCGTACCGATACGGAAACGCCCGTCGACCGACGGAAACGCCTCGCGCTCTTCCTGCGTACCGTAGTTGCCCACGTAGCCGCCCAAGTCGAGCGAAAGCGATTTCAGGAACGAGAAAAACTGCGGGTAGGGCGTTTTCTCGACCAGTATCACCAATTTCGATTTATGATAAACGGGAATGCTACCGGTGCGGTCAATTTGCATCGACGCATTGAACACATCGTATGCGCCGCCGTCGGTCTCGCGAGCGGTGATAGAGCGCGGCTCATCCGGCAGATAAAAATAAATGCTCGTCATGCCGGTAATAAAATGTACCGACGGATGCCGCGCTACAAAACGTCCGATAGCCCGCACCGCCCCGTTTTGCCCGATGGTATTCTCCGCAATTCCGTCGATAGCGGTTTCCGGCGCAATCACATAGTCGGTCAGCGAATCGGTAGCGGTTTCGGCCAGCGAAAGCAGAATGTCCAACTGCTCCCCACCGCTCATCCCATTAAATTTCTCGTGATAGGGGTCGATATTCGGTTGCAGAATCGCCACACGGCACGGGTTCACGACCTCTTTATACGTATAAAACCGGATGAGCGATGCGGTGATGGGCGCCATCACCAGCAGCCCGGCGAGGGTTAGCGTCAGCGCCCGATGTTTTTTAGAGGCCATGCGTCGCACAGTAATAATATGAAACAGCGTCAAATTAACTAACCACACCCACAGCGATCCGCCGAGAACGCCCGTATACTCGTACCACTGCACCAGATGAATGTCTTTGGCAAGGCCGTTACCCAGCACCAGCCACGGCCACGAAATTTCGGCGTCGAAATAAAAATACTCCCACGCCAGCCACAGCGCCACCAAAAAAGCATGGCCAACCACATTATTAGTCTTCCGCTTTACCCATCGGAACAGGGCAAATACCAGAAACATCTGCCACGCATTACCGACGATTGCGCCCACCGCGCCGGCCATCGTAGCATGCGAAATCCAATACGTATCGATGGCATTCCATACGATGAATGTCAGTGCATAATATTTCCAGCAGCCGCGTGCGCGCCGTAGCGCAAAATCGTGTTCCAGCGCCAGCAGCGGCACAAAAGCCACCCATAGCAGGATGCCCGAAAACGGCGTATACCAAGGTAAAGCGAGCAGTACGGCGCTCAATAGCGAAAGAAGTAAATGACGACGCATAATAGTGATGAATGATGAATTAGATGAACAGTAGCTTTACGGCAAATGCACCGAGCAGCGCTATCAGCAGCCAGCGGATAATTTGCGGTTTCCAGTTCACGGCGAACTTAACGCCGAGGTAGGCCCCGAAAGCCTGTCCTGCGGCCTGTAAAAGTCCTATATCGTAATGGAGTTTGACCTTATCGGCAAACAGTATGAAAATAAGTAGCGCCGCCACCGTCGTAAACAGCACGACAAATACTTTAATGGCATTGGCCGTAAGTAAATCATAACCTGTCCCAAGGATTAACAGAATCAGCAAAAAATAACCGATGCCGGCCTGCAGGAATCCGGCATAGACGCCCAGCAGTAAATATACAATATACATCCACCATTTCATTTGCGGCATGGTGGTTACTTTGTTTTTTAGCCATTTTTCGGGTTGCAGGAACACCACCGGCAGCATCAGCGCCAGCAATACGCCTGTCGCCTGCCGGATAATCCCGACCTCGACATGTACCGCTATCAGCGCGCCGGCGACAGTACCGATAACCAACGGTACAGCCGGACGCAAGCCCCACGACCATTCGAACGCTTTCTTTTTCTTAAACTGCCACGAAGCGACAATACTTTGAAAAAGGAAGCCTAAGCGGTTGGTTACATTCGCTTCATTATCGGGCATGACCATCATCAGCACCGGCAGGGTAATCAGCGAGCCGCCGCCGGCCAGCGTATTGATAATGCCACACAGGATGCCGCTGATTAATACCATTACATATTGCCAAACCGAGAAATCCATAACTTTTTACGCAAAAATGCCGGCGTAACCGGCATTTCTGACAAATTTTAAAATACAAATATTATGAAAAACAAAGAGCACAATCAATCTTTAATTAGAGTCTTCGTATAGACTTTGTCGTCAAACAGTAGTCGTACCACATACATCCCTGCAAAGTCCGCCGAAATCGGATTATAGGTAATATGCTGCACACCGTTTTGTTTTTGGTTTTTAACCAGGAAGGTTATAAATTGCCCCGACGCCGTGTAGAGCGCAATATTCACCGTCGTTTCTTTTTCCAGCGTATAAGTCAAATGGAAATACGAATTGTAGGGATTCGGGTAGATGGTATATTTGATGTCTACCGCCTCTTCCTGCGCGGGTTGGGACGCATCGGCAATCACCGGCGTGGCCGTGTTGCTCGCCAGCTTTTCGGCAGTGTAGAACGATTCGGTAACGGTTTTGGTTTCTCCGTTCTCATACGAATAGGAAATTTCCCACGTAACAAGTACCGGATAACGGTACTCCGGCGCATACCAGAGGTATTTCACCGTTTCGATATGTACATGGCTGCAAAGCGATTCCACATAGCTTTCGCGCGTTTTCACACGGAGTACATTATGGAGCGTTACGTCGTTCGGCAACCGCAACACGCCATAAGCGTCGGCCTCGGACGAAAAACTGCCCGCAATCGTTCCCGCATGGGACAGGTTGGCGCCATAGTAGCAATGCCCGTTAAAATCGCCGGCCAACCGGCTTCCATAACCGAACGGGTATTTGATTTTGGTAATTGGCTTTTCGAACTCAATCGTGCGTCCCGTACTAACGTAGCCTTCATATACGTTCGCATACTCGTTGCAAGTATAGGTGAACTTGCTGCCATCGGCCGATGTTACTTTCAGTTTCCCTGCTTCCCCGTTGTCAATCGTTTCGACACGTTGTGGGTCTATGGGCGACACATTGCGGAAGTCCCATACCTGTTTCGCCCCGGCATCGCCCGGCGACAGGTATTCCACTTTTTGCATTCCATGGTTTTCACCGGCCCTCAACCCGTGTGTCTGATAGGTTAGGACAGGTTGCGCCGCTAATGCTGCCGGCGCAAACAATAACATTGAGAATAGTACTTTTTTCATATAACTTGTAGTTTTTCGATAAATGAATTGCAAAAATAAGTGATTAATTTAAATTATCCAAATTTTCTTTTGTCAAATGGGCATAAAAAAACCTGATGTTTATAACTTACATCAGGTTCTCTTACAATATAAAATTGCTTCAGGCTATTTTTTTCGGATCTGGACCGTATTCATTATCGCCTTCGTTGCCTTCGAGTATCATCAGCACTAAAAGCCAAATACCACCAATCACAGGCACAAAAACAATAAAAATCCATGGCCAGTCTTTTCCTGTATCATGCAATCTTCTTACAGTGAGCGCTAAGCTCGGCAGGAATAAAGCTAATGAGTACAAGAATAATACAATAAGCCATCCATCCATTTTAATGAGAGGCATCAATATCAGCGATAAAACTGATAGAATAACATTGGCCAAATAAAATAACCAATACTCTTTCCGGCGTGCGCGGCCGGAAAATTCTACATACTTCTTCAGAACATTTGTGTAATTGTTGATCATAAAAACTCGTTTTTTTAGTTTATTCCTACTCGTATGGCTTTTCGGTTACGCCCCATTTTTAGTTAGGTATCGGATTCCTAATTTTTCTTTATCTTAATGGGTGCAAAGATAAACTCTTTTTCACTACTAAGAAAACACCTGCAAGATAAACTTTTCAACACAGGGTTAATAATGGCGGTTAATGCTTTGTTGATAACGACAAAATAGCTTAGTTTATAGCCGGTTGAAACGATGAAAATAATGTATTACATTGTTAAAAAGCAAGGAGCTTATACCTTATTTATGGATTAAACCGGCGTTTAACTTACCTGTTTTCCGCAAATAGGGGCGTACGGGCAATACTTACAAGTATCGGTATCTTTTGTCTGTGTGAAGGGATTAGAGACGTCGAACAGTTCGCTTAGTTTATGCAGGAGAAAAGCTTGTAATTCCTCCACGTAAACGGCTATATCCAATACTTTTTCCTTTGCACTTTTATTATGAATAGCCACATCTGCCGTATTGCTGTAACTTTCGCGGAGAAAGTAGAGTAGGGGAGTTACTTTTTGTTTTTTATCATTTTGAAGCATGAGCGAATACAATAATATCTGCAAAATGCCGTCGTGCCGTTTGGTACGGTTATCGCCAAAGAGGTCGGCGATGCTTTCAAACTCATTATCGGCCTTTCCGGTTTTATAATCCACAATATACCAGTTATCGTATTTTTTATGCAGCCGGTCGATAACGCCGTCGACGCGAATATGGCAGAGACGGCCATTAGCCATGACCGAAAACGTTTGGTTCACTTTCCATTCGAATCCTTCGAGAACGAACGGCGCTTGCTTTTTGTCTATCGCTAACAATTGTCGGATATATTGGCAAATAATATCGTAGGCGATCATCAAATCACCGTTTTCCCAAAAATCGGGCGGCAGCGAATCGCTTTTATAAAATGCTACCGCCACGGCCTGTTGCACGGTCTTTTGTATGAACTTCACGTCGTTATACCAATGGTTGAGCAGTGTTTCTGTTATTTCATTTCCTAACAAGGGCTCGTATATCAACTCCATAGATTTATGCAACAACGTGCCAAACAACCGTGCATCTACCTGCTCCGACACTTTGTCCGGCTCTTTGATATGCGCTATATAGCGGAAATAAAACCGCAGGGAACAAGATAAATAGGCATTGATTGCACTGGGCGATAATGCTCCCTTGCGCTCTTCCGCGTCGTCGCTCCGGGAATCGTCGTAATAGGAGGACAATGTATGTATCATCGCACCTGTTTTTTCGATGACAATCGGTTTGTTGTCGGGGATTTCGATATCGAAGACAAGCGTTTTTTCAATGATCGGGTGGCCGCTTTCCAGTTTCAGTTGCCAGAGGTAGCGACTGGCTTCGCCGGTACGGATCTCCTCGCTTTTCGTACTGTAGACCAATGTAATTTTCTTTGCACGTTGCAATAAACGATAGAAATAATAGGCCAGTGTCGCTTCCTGCTGTTCCAGTGTAGGAAGGCCGAATCCGTAGCGTAAATTATAGGGAATGAATGACACAGGGTGTGTCGTATGCGGTAAAATACCTTCGTTAGCCGACAGAATCACGACATTATCAAAATCAATGGCAATAGTTTCAAATAGCCCTAAAACCTGAATACCGGCCAGCGGTTCGCCGGTAAACGGGATGCTTTCCTGCTGTAATATCGTGCGTAATAACTTAATGTATAAATTTATAGAGATGTCTAACTGGCTTTTTTGCAAGGCGTCGGTCAGTTTATTTAGCAAGCGCACAATATGTTGTATGTACCCGCGAAGAAAAGGTTCGTCGTTTATTAAGGCGGTATTTTCGCTTACTTTGTCCATTAAAAACAAGAGCCGATCGGCTATTTCGCGATAATGAGCAACCGGTTTCAATAAATCGTGAAGTAGTTGTGAATCTGAGAAAAATAAATTTGAAACATAAATGTTATTGTAAAAAACTAATTTGTTACTTATTTGATTAATATTTTTGTTTTCCAATCGTTTAATATACGAATGAGCCAGTAAAGCCAAAATATCCTTGTAGTAGTAGTTCCGGCTGCTGAAAAGCGAGAGTAAAAGGTCGACGAGCGAGTAGATGCCTGTTTGCCGCAACGGGTAGCCCATCGAAATATTAATTTGTTGGCTGACTGCCGGGAGCGCGTGCAGTACCGGTATGAGCAATAGTTTATCGGCCAGCACGACCGCCGTCCGTTCATCGGGGGGGGCCGCTAACTCGTCGAGCAATTGCGGGACGGCTTTGGCTTGCGCTATATTGGACGGGGCCGCTATAATCGTGATTTTCTTTTCTTCGGAGAACGGCGAAAACGTGGGATCGAATAGCGGGGATGGGAAATTTTTCACATTCTCGCGCAAAAATAATCCGGCTTCCTGTTGTGTGCTGTTCAGATAGTAGGCATCGTAATCCCAATAAAAATCGGCTTTTTGCTGCGTTTGCAGGAAACGGAAGAGCGTTTTTTCGCATTCGTTCAAATTATTGAACCCGATAAATACATAGTGATGCGGAAACCAATCATTGGCCTTGCCTGCGGTAATGGCTTCGGCTACATGGCGGTAAATCATTCCCTCGTAAGCTATTTGCCCGGCGGTTAATGTTTCGCGGAAGCATTGGTAAATGGGATAAAGCACGCTCCACAAAGCCTCAAAATCGCGCTGCAAAGCCGTTTCGTTAGCGGCTGAGAAATGCTGCCAAAACTGACGGATGTACGCAATCTGTTCCAGCGTAAGAAAGGAAAAATCGCCTTCCAACGCTTTGCCTTCGCGCAGGTTTGTAAAAAGGGCGGACGCATCGACAAGGTATTTGTCTATTTGGTCGAAATCCCGAAGTAAGACCTCGCCCCAATGGTAAAAATGGTCGAAAGGTTCGCCGGTTTTGTGTTTGGCACAATAGATCGTGTATAGTTCTATTAGCAGCGTATAGTTATCGGCCACCCGCCACGGCGAAGCGTCCCCGATTAATTCCTCGATGCTCTTATACGTTGGTTGCCACAATGGTTTATCAATCACACGCGCCAAATTGTTTGAAAAAAACAAATGGGCTCGCTTATTTGGGAATACAAGACACAACTCTGAAATCTTTTCCTTGTATCGGGCGTATAAATCAGAAGTAACAGCAGAGAGGAACGACATTTCAATTAGGGATTAAGAATTAGGAATTGTTCTTTTTCTTCATTATTTTCAGGATGTTTCCTGCCAATTTTAAATTCTTAATTTCTAATTACCTCTGCGTCCACCATCGAACTTTTAATCGCTGTGCCATCCGGCGTAAGGGGGCGGTGTATCGTTCGATTTTTTCGGCATAGATATCGCTGATTTTAATTAGGATGCCGGTTTCCTCTACGCCGCCAAACCCTTCATTGATGGCTGTGCCGAATACACGCATCGAGGGCGAGAGGTTCATGTAGGAATTAATCAACGGGGGGATGTTTTCGCCTAAGCCGCGTACTTCTTTCGATAGAATGCGGTAGTCTTCCTTGTAGTTACTGCCGGTAAAGAGCGCCTTCATTTGCGATTCGTTGATTTTGATATTTAGTGATTTGTAGGGAAGCACCAACTTGTCCTTATCTTCAAAATGCTTGTGCAAGAAATAGAGCAGCATATTGCGTGCTTCCTGATTGTAGGAAAGATACATGGTAACTTTGCCGAGAAAGTAATTGACTTCAGGATAGCGCAATACCAATGCGCCCAAACCGTCCCAGAGGTTGTCGAGGGCATACAGCCCTTTGCTGCGCAGGCGGGTACTCTGGTAATTCGGTTGTACAAACGAACGGCCTAATTCGATGGTGCGCGGCAGGTATTTATTAATAAAAGCCTCTGAGAATGAAAATAATTCGGATGTCGCCAAATCTTTTATTTCGGCCAGCGCCCCGTGGATATAACGATAGCCGCCCAGTATTTCCTTTGCTTTCGGGTCCCATACGATCAGTTGTTTGTAGGGATGCGTGTGGCTGATGTCGAACTCGTCGATATCGACCCGCAGCCCCGTTCCGCCGCCGGCCGCCCGGAACGAAATTTCGCGTAAGCGACCTATTTCCTGCATGATATTCGGCGAGTCATGGGCAGTAACTACATATAGTTTATTGCCTCCATTATTCGTATAACGAACAAATTTCTCGTTGGTTAATTCTGCTTTCAGAATTTCTCGCGGTACAGGTTGGATGACTGATTCCATGTTGCTTGATTTTTGGTATTAGATATTGGGTATTAGATTTAGGGTGTTGGTTTTTGATGACATGAGATAAGGTGTTCGGTTTTCTGCTTAATGGTGTACACCGTTTCCCGGACAAATTGCGTCCATTGGGCGGGGGTGCGGCTGCTATCGAAGGTAGAGTAGGGGATAGGGTCGCCAAAATAGAGATTAAAGGTGCGGTTTTTCTGTCTGAAAAATTCATCGGGGAGGTAAAACATACCGATGTTAAGCTTTATTCCCAAACGTTTGCGAATACTTTCTACGCGGTAGAACCGGTTTGAATTGCGTCCTTCGAAAAATACCGGTACGATGTCGCGCTTATATTGTACGGCCTTGCGGATAAACGCCGGTTGCCACGGCGGATCGGTAATTTGGCCGTTGTAGCGCCGCGAGCAGAGGCCGGCCGGAAAATACAGTACCTGCTGCCTGTCCGACGCATACGTTGCATCAATCCGTCGGGCATAGTCGGCTGACTGCCGGCCATGCTTATTGACAGGGATGAACAGCGGGTCGAAGGGTTTCAGGTATAGCAGCAGATCGTTTACAATAAAACGCAGTTCGGGAAAGCGCGCCCCGATGGCGCTCATCAGTATCAGCCCGTCGAAGGCGCCCAGCGGGTGGTTGGAGGCAAAAATATAACGGCGGTCGGTCGGGATGCGCTCCAGCCCGTGCGACTGGTACCACGAATGCCAATGTTCCTTGATAATGGCGTCGTTAAATGCCAACCCGCGCAAGTGTCCATAAGTATGCAGCACATAATTCACTTCGTCTTCGTGGATAAAGCGTTTGATGTAGTTGATAACAAAACGGGGCGTCCACTTCAAGAGCTTCGGACTCTTGGACGCAATAATCTGTTCAATGTCCACCATCTTCGGGATGACTTCGGGAGGCTTTAAAATAAATAATTCTCGGTTAGCTGCGTTCATGCTGTCTTTAATTCGGAGGGCACAAAGATAGTAATTTATATTGAATGATGGGAGAGAAAAGAGAGAAAAAGAACACAGGATGGCAGGGTACAGGCATGTTTTACGTTTTACGCATCCCCCCTTCGATCCTTTACTAATCAACGAATCCAAAAAAAAGACAGGTCAAAATATATAATTTTTACCTTTTGCTGTTTGAATACTTAAATTTAATTATTTACCTTTGCATTCTACTTCCGGTAAGTAACATTATCGGAAGTAAACTTAAAGTCCTCTAAGAGCATCTCATAAGTATCCCCCAAATCCGGTTTAAAGTAATCTTGACAAGCAGCATTATCCTCATTTTGTTGAGGATTGCCGCTTTGTACCCCCTGTAATCGCCTATTTTCGCATTTTGCTATCATTGTCTTTGTAAGCATTTCTGTTTGTTTATATTTTAAGACCACTTCTGATAATGTTACTTACCAGAACTAAATTATGCCTTCCCTATGTTGGAAATAAATACATTATCATAAAATATATAACATTACACAAAACGACCTTACACAGATATGAAAAAGACATTCCTACTATCTATGTTATCAATCGCTTCGCTGTCCGTATGGGGACAAAGCGT
>JAIRKX010000043.1 GCA_031259805.1 Prevotellaceae bacterium
GTCGGCGGCGGCGCTGCGGTAGGCGTTAATCAGTCCGGGGACGCCAAGGAGGACGCCGCCGAAGTAGCGTACAACGACAACCAGCGTGTGGGTTAATTCTCGCGAAAGCAGTTGCCCCAGTATCGGTTTTCCGCCGGTGGACGAGGGTTCGCCGTCGTCGTTGGCGCGCCATTGTTCGCCGTTCAGCCCGATGCGGTAGGCGAAGCAGTGGTGTCGCGCATCGAAATAGTCTTTTTTTAAGCGTTGCACATGTGCTTTTACCTGCGCTTCGTCGTCTACCGGCCATGCAAAGGCGAGGAATTTACTTCCTTTGTCTTTAAATAGCCCGGTGGCGGGGGCGACAATTGTTTTATAGTTGTCTGTATTCATTACCTGCGGCGGTATTCAGCGTAGCCGGTCGGCGGCTCGCACTAATTCTTCGTCGCGCCGGATATAACACACAGCCATGAAATGCAGCGCTACCGCCATAGCCGGAAATACGGCCGGCGTCAAAAAGTGCATTTCCGTTGTGGCAAAATAAAAGGCTATCAATGCCTGAATGCCGGTTAATACGGCAATGTTCCATCGGCACAGGCGTATTTGGCGCGTCCGGCGGCGATATAAAAACAGCGTCGCCAACGTTATGCCTGCGGACGCCGGCAGCAAAACCGATGCAAGCGCCGGAAACAGCCCCTGCGAGTTTGTCCACATAAACACCCCGATGGAGTGGACTGCCGCTCCTTCACGCCATACCGGTGCGAGGAACAGCGACGTCTCCAACCCGAGAGCCAGTAAAAGAAATATCGTTTGGATTCGTTGCCACATGATGATCCGGCTTTTTAGGATGGCTGCCCGAAAGAGGCTACCACTTGATGTTATTTTCTTCCAGTATTTTTTTTGCCAAATTCAGAATGGTTACATCGTCGTACGACACAATACCGCCGTCGGGGCCTTGTTCGTAGTGGATGCCAATGGATTTTCCGTGTTCAAAATCGTTGCCCCCGAAATAATTTCGGATTGTATCCACCGATGTATTCAACAATTCGGCAATACGGTGTGTACTGCCGTCGGGAAGTGCATCTTTGATGCGACGCAGTTCATTAAATGTGATAGTAGCTCCTTCCATGTGTAAAAGTATTTAGAATTTAACGTTTCAAAAAGCGGTTAAAGGTAGAATATTCTTTTCGATTTGACAAATTATTTTTCAATCTATTGGAATGCAATAAAGTTGTCCTGTTTCATAATGTGTAATCCGGACGGCTTGTCCTTTGTCGATCATTCCGTATTCGGCTACGGCGTCGTACAGTTCGTTGTGGACGATTATTTTTCCCGACGGGCGGAGTACGGTGTGCGCCGTGCCGGTAGCGCCGACCAGTTGCGCCGGTTCCTGCGGTACGCCTACGTATCCGGCATTTTCCGTCAGGTCGGTTTTGAGGGCGATGCGGCCGAAGAATTTCGTCGAATACAGTTTTCGGGACAGGTAAATGCTGCCGACCAGTCCGCCGAAAATGCCCGCAGAGAGTACGAATAACGGTCGGACAAGCGGCGTCAGGTCAATACCTGCGGGCGTCGAGAGCAGGTGGTTGTCTATCATGGCGAGCAACAGGCCTGTGATGCATAATAGAATCCCCGCGATGCCCGTAATGCCGAAGCCGGGGATGACAAACAACTCGACCGCCAGCAATGCCAGCCCTCCGATGAACAGTAGCAGTTCCCAGTTTTCGGCGAGGCCTTCGAGGTAGAGCGGGGCAAAGTAGAGCAGCGCGCCGACTACCGCCGCGGCCAGCGGGAAGCCGATGCCGGGCGATTGTAACTCGAAATATATGCCGCCGATAATCAACATCAGCAAAAGCCCCTGCAGGAGCGGGCTCATAAGGAAGAGGATGATTTTGTCGAGCCACGAAGGGCTGTATTTTTTTACGACCGCCGGCGTCAGTCCTGCCAGCGCAAGGACTTCGTCGATCGATTCCGCGCGGCCTTCGCAGTAGCCGTTGGCAATGGCTTCGTCGACCGTAAAGGTAAGTACTTTGGCGCTGTCGATAAGGCCGGGGACGATAATCCGGGGATCGACCATCGCTTCGGCAATGAGGGGGTCGCGATGCCATACTTCGACGGTGTCGCGGCCTTGCAATACTTTCCGTTTGCCGTGAGCGGCGGCGGTCGAGCGCATCATCGAGCGCATGAACGACTGGTATTTGTCGGGTACTACTGCGCCGGTTTGGTCGACAACCGTTGCTGCGCCGATACTTCCGCCGCTACGCATGTAGATGCTGTCGCAGGCAATAGCAATCAGCGCCCCGGCCGACGCCGCCTGATTGTCGATAAACACAAGCGTCGGGATTTCGCAATGCAAAAGAGTGGTGCGGATGCTGTCGGCAGCTGTCAGTTCGCCGCCGTAGGTATTTAAATGCAGGAGGATGTAATCGCTTTGCAGGGCGCGCGCTTCCGTCAATCCTTTGCGGATGATCCGCACTGCCGGCGCATCAATGTCCCGATGAAGAGGGATGACATACACGGACTGCTGCTCCGCATACCCGTAGCCGGCCATACAAAGAAAAGTAAGCCAGAAAAGAAAATAACGCATAATAATTAGGAATGTGAATTAAAAATCCGATAGCTTTTGTCCTGCGTCTTTTACTCCGTCGTTACGCTGTTTTCGTCGGCCGGCGCGCTGTTCTCGTCCGGCTTTTCTTCGCTTTTATTGACTTTGCACACGGCGGCAATCTGGTCGCCATTTCGCAGGTTAATCAGGCGAACGCCCTGCGCTGCGCGACCGGTGATACGCACATCCGCTACCGCCAACCGGATAGCGACTCCCGATCGATTGATAATCATCAAATCGTTTTCGTCGGTAACTTCTTTGATAGCTATCAGGTGGCCGGTTTTTTCGGTAATGTTAAGGGTCTTGACGCCCTTCCCGCCGCGGTTGGTAATACGGTAATCGTCCAGTTCCGAGCGCTTGCCGTAGCCGTTTTCGCTGACCACCATCACATGCAGTTTCTGCGTTTCGATGTTTGACGGGTCTACGCATATCATGCCTATGACCTCGTCGCCGGCGTCGGTGGAGATGCCGCGTACACCCATCCCCGTACGGCCTACGGCGCGTACTTTCGCTTCGTTGAAACGCACGCATTTGCCGCTGCGTACCGCCAGCAGGATTTCGCATTTGCCGTTGGTCAGGATGGCTTCGAGCAGTTCGTCGCCTTCGCGAATAGTGATGGCGTTGATGCCGTTGGCACGTGGACGCGCATAGGCGACCAGCGAGGTTTTTTTCACCGTGCCTTTTTTTGTGCACAGTACAATATGGTTTTGCCGGATGTATTCCGCATCGTTCAGGTTCTCGACGTTGATGTAGGCCATTACTTTATCGTCCTGTTCTATGTTGATGACGTTTTGGATAGCGCGACCTTTCGTCGTCTTTTCCCCTTCGGGAATTTCATAGACTTTCAACCAGTAACAGCGGCCTTTTTGCGTAAAGAATAACATCGTGCTGTGCATGTTGGCTACGTAAATATGCTCAATAAAATCGGCGTCGCGGGTAGCGCTCCCTTTAGCGCCGACGCCGCCACGATTCTGCAAGCGGTATTCCGTAAGGTTGGTACGCTTGACATAGCCCATGTGCGAGATAGTAATTACCACATCGTCGTCCGCATAAAAGTCTTCCGGATTAAATTCTTCGGCGGCATAGACGATAGTCGTGCGGCGTTCGTCGCCATATTTGTCGCGCAGGGCAATGGTTTCGTCCTTGACGATTTGGAGTTGCAGCTGCTCATCGGCCAGCACTGCTTTCAAATAGGTGATCAACTGCATCAGGTCTGCGTATTCGGCTTTGAGTTTATCGCGTTCCAGTCCGGTCAACTGCCGCAGACGCATCTGGATAATTTCTTCGGCCTGCTCGACGGACAGGCCGAATCGCGCAATCAAGCCGTTGCGCGCTTCTTCCGGCGTTTTCGACGAGCGAATAAGCGCAATTACTTCGTCGAGGTGATCCAGTGCAATCAACAGTCCTTCGAGAATGTGGGCGCGTTTTTCGGCGCGATTCAGTTCGTAGCGTGTCCGGCGGACGACGACTTCGTGGCGGTGTTTAACAAAGTATTTTAGAAGTTGTAGCAGATTCAGCATGCGCGGACGACCGTCGACCAGTGCAATGTTGTTGACCGAAAACGTCGATTGCAGTTGCGTGTACTTGAACAGCATGTTGAGTACGACATTGGCCACCGCGCCCATCTTCAGTTTGACGACGATGCGCATTCCCTTGCGGTCGCTCTCGTCGTTGACGTAGGAGATGCCCTCTACCTTTTTATCTTCGACCAGTTCGGCGATTTTCTGAATGAGTTCCTTTTTATTGACCATATAAGGAATCTCGCTGATCACGATGGTTTCACGACCGCTGTTCGACACCTCGATGTCGGTTTTTGAACGCAGCACAATCCGTCCGCGTCCAGTTTCAAATGCATCCTTAATTCCCTGGTATCCGTAGATGATACCGCCGGTCGGGAAGTCGGGGCCTTTGATATGGCGCTGCAATAATTCGTCTACCGTGATATTTCGGTTGTCGATGTAAGCGCAAATGGCGTTACAGATTTCGGTCAGGTTGTGGGGCGGCATATTGGTGGCCATGCCCACCGCAATCCCCGATGCGCCGTTGAGCAGCAGCAGCGGCGCTTTGGTGGCCAGCACTGTCGGTTCGGTATATTCTTCGCTGTAATTCGGTATAAAATTAACGGTGTTTTTGTCTAAGTCGGCCAGCACTTCTTCGGTCAGTTTTTGCAGACGCGCTTCGGTGTACCGCATGGCTGCTGCGGAATCGCCATCGACCGACCCGAAGTTCCCCTGTCCGTCGACCAGCATATAGCGCAAACTCCACGGCTGCGCCATGCGTACCATCGCTTCGTAGAGCGCCGAGTCGCCATGCGGGTGAAACTTCCCCATCACATCGCCTACAATACGCGCCGACTTTTTATAGGGTTTGCCGGGCGACAGCCCCAGTTCATCCATGCCATATAGTATACGGCGGTGTACCGGCTTCAACCCGTCGCGGACATCGGGCAGCGCGCGCGATACTATTACCGACATCGAATAGTCGATATACGCGCTCTTCATCTCTTCCTCGATATTGATTTTAATAATCCGTTCGGACGCCTCGTTTGTTTCGTTTATGTTGTCTATCATAATTTAAAAATGCAGATTCAAATTTCACTTATCTTGTAAAAAATAAGCATGCAAAGATAGGAAAAAAAACGCAGAAAACAGGTGTTGCATTTACTGCGGATGTATTTCAAATTGTCTGAACTTTGATTCTTGTGATTTTTATGATTCTTATGATGGCCTGCGGCGAGCATTCCCCCGCCAGAGAGTTGAAAGTTGAGAGTTGAAAATTGTGAATTGTATGGTTTTTTACACAGAGAGACACGGAGGTGCACAGAGAGGCACAGAGGAATTCTTAGTTCTTAGTAAAGTCCACCCCCGCCCTGTCGGGCACCCCCGCCAGCGGGGGACAGCCATGCGGCGGCAGCCTTTGCACGGCGCAACCTGCGT
>JAIRKX010000076.1 GCA_031259805.1 Prevotellaceae bacterium
CAAACATGCTGCGGAATACGGCATAGAGCGCATGGGCATTTTCGGGTCGGTAGCGCGCGGTGAGCAAACCGGGGATAGCGATGTGGATATATATATAGAAGCGCCTCAAATGAGCTTGCTTGGTTTGGCGGGTCTTCATATTGCTTTAGAGAAGCACCTGAAAACGCCTGTAGATATTACGTGCCAGCATGACAACATGAACGCTTATTTTAAGCAACGGATAGAAAAGGAGGTGATATATGTATGACAGGTTACTCCTGCGTTCGTAACGATATTCTACCGTTATTTCAGGTCATTGAGCAAATGAAAGAAGATTTAATGAATTAAGCTATTAATCCCCTGCGGGGAAGGCGGGCGGGAGGGGGTTGCCTTTCTATTGATATTGTTCCCCTACGGGGCAGCGCGTCATTGCGAGGACGAAGTCCGAAGCAATCCAGCACATTTGCCCTTTTTGGATTGCTTCGGACTTCGTCCTCGCAATGACGCAACACCATTAACCATTAATTTTCAACTTTCAACTTTCTGGCGGGAGGGCAGGGCTGCGCACGCGGGCGGCTGCTTTTTTATTACGCATTAAATAAATTGCGTATATTTGCGAGAAAAAGAGAAATGAATGCCTTGATACTTCAAAAAATACAGCATACCCTTTCGCGGGAGCCGGTATTGCGGGCGTGGTTATTCGGTTCGTTTGCCCGCAATGAGGAAGTCCCCGGGAGCGATATTGATATTTTAGTGCAATTTATACCCGATGCTCAACTTAGTCTTTTTGACTATGGCGGCATTGTTTATAAATTGGAAGAGAGCACGGGCTGCCGTGTCGATCTGGTGCAGGAACACATGCTGAAACCCTTTGCTCGCCTCACCGTTGAACGCGATAAGAAATTGATATATGAGAGAAAAACCTCGTGATATAGAACGCTTGCAGCATATCCAAGCAGCCGTTGATGACATTCTGGAATTTGTAGAAAGCAAAACATTTTCTGATTTCCAAACGAATAAAATGTTGAGACATGCCGTGTATCGTAACCTTACTATTATAGGCGAGGCCGCCAATTTATTGACCAAAGAATACAGGGATACCCATTCTTTTATTGAATGGGCGAAAATTATAGGTATGCGCCATGTGCTTGTTCATGGTTATTATGAGGCTGACGACAATATTGTTTGGCGTACCATAACTACCGATTTACCCCTGTTGCGGAAATCTATTGCCTCATTAATATAATGCGGCTGCTTTTTGGGGGGAATAGCTACGCAGGTTGCAACGGTTGGGTTATTCCACCCCCGCCAGAGACCAGTCCACCCCCGCCTGTCGGCACCCCCGCCAGCGGGGGACAGCCATGCGGCGGCACCCCTTGTATAGCGCAGCCTGCGTAGCTCTCCCCCGCTGGCGGGGGTGCCCGAAGGGTGGGGGTGGATTTTTCAACTTTCAACTTTCAACTTTCAACTCTTAGTTCTTAGTTCATTGTGTTGCGTCATTCCGAGCGCACGCAGCGGAGGAATCTGCTCCTTGACGCAAGGCCATGCAAAGCGACAATTTGAAATGCACCCCCTCCGGTATTGTCCATTGTTCATTGTTTTTTGTACCTTTGCTTCCCGTTAAAAAAACAAATTTATTTATCATGAGAAAAATCATTTTACTTGTAGCAGGGCTATTGATGATAGCCGGTGTGCGGGCTTATGCCTGTACTAATTTTTTGGTTACTAAAGGCGCCTCGAAGGATGGTTCGACGTTTATTTCGTACTCGGCAGACTCGCATGTGCTGTACGGCGAGTTGTATTTTTGGGCAGCTGCCAAATATAAACCGGGCGCTATCCGTGTGATTAAAGAGTGGGATACCGGGAAAATACTGGGACAGATTCCCGAAGCGAAGGAAACGTATAATGTCGTCGGCAACATGAACGAACATTCGGTGATGATTGGCGAGACAACCTACGGCGGTCGTGAAGAGTTGGCCGACAGCACCGGTCTGATGGACTACGGCAGCCTTATTTACATCGCGCTGCAGCGTTCGCGGAATGCTCGCGAAGCTATTAAAACCATTGCAGAATTAGTGGCGGAATACGGCTATCATTCCGAAGGCGAATCGTTCTCGATTGGCGACCCCAATGAAGTATGGATTATGGAAATCATCGGCAAAGGCGTGGGTAATAAGGGGGCTGTATGGGTCGCCGTCCGTATTCCCGACGGTTCGATTTCGGGTCATGCCAATCAGGCGCGCATCCGTACATTCCCGTTGGAAAACGGCAAAACGTCGATCAGTTCTAAAAACTTGAATAAAATTTTCCAGCCGGACATCGAATACGTGTATGCCGACGACGTGATCAGCGTGGCGCGCAGCCGGGGGTATTTTTCGGGGGACGACGCCGCATTCAGCTTTTCGGATGCCTACAATCCGGTTACCTTTAGCGGCGCTCGTGCTTGCGAGGCGCGCGTATGGTCGTTTTTCAAGGATTATAATCAAGCCATGTGGCAGTACGAAGACTATGCGTTAGGACACAACCTGCAAAATCGAATGCCGTTATACATCAAGCCCGACCGGAAATTAGATGTCCACGATGTAGCCCGTGCCATGCGCGACCATTACGAAGGTACGAAAATGGATATGACGGTCGACATCGGCGCCGGGCCATTTAAGTCGCCCTACCGCTGGCGTCCGATGGGATGGAAATACAACGGCGTAACTTACGTGCACGAACGTGCGACGGCGACGCAACAAACCGGTTGGTGGTATGTAGCGCAGGCGCGCCACTGGCTGCCGAATCCTATCGGGGGTATCCTGTGGTTCGGCGTAGATGATGCCGCGACCTCGTGCCTGACGCCGATTTATTGCAGCTCTAACCGCGTGCCGGCGGCCTATGCTGTGGGCAATGGCGACTTGCTTACCTATTCCGAAACGGCGGCGTTCTGGACATTCACCCGCGTTACGCAATTCGCATATAGCCGTTACAACGACATCGCCCCCGAAATCGTCAAGTTGCAACAGGAATTGGAACATTCCTTTGCGGAACAAGTGCAGGAAATTGACCGGAAAGCGTTGGCATTGTACGACCGGCGCGATGTGAAAGGCGCGGTCAAAACAGTAACCGATTTTTCGGTGAACACCGCGCAAAACCTTGTGAAACGCTGGAAAGAATTAGACACGTATTTGCTCGTAAAATATATGGACGGCAACATCAAAAAACAAACCCCCGAAGGATCGTTTGCACGCACGCCCGAAGGCATCCCTGCATTCCCCTCCCAGCCGGAATATCCGGCCTTCTGGTATAAAACGATTGTGATCGACGCCGGCAACATCCTGATACAGCCGGAAGGCGCTGCCGGCCATTAATCCCCGAATACCACATGGGAATAATCAGTTTACACCGGATGGAGTTCTTTGCGCATCACGGCTGCTTCGACGAAGAACGTACAACCGGCACGTACTTCGAGGTGGATGTTGATGTGCATCTCAATCTGCAACAGGCCGCCACGACCGACAACCTGAACGACACGCTGAACTACCAGTCCGTTTATAACATCGTGCGAAAAGAAATGCAACAACCGTCGAACCTGCTGGAGCACGTGGCCGGTCGTCTGTTGCACGCCCTGTTCGAGCAGTGTGAAACTGTCGACCGCGCAATTGTTACCGTCCGTAAACGGAATCCGCCGTTAGGCGGAAAAGTAGGCTACTCGGCCGTTACACTAAAGAAACGCCGGGAGCGGAAGATAAATGAAAGTTGATGAATAAGCAAACTACCGGTATATCCGTTTCAGGGTTTCGCTATCTTCCAGTCTCTGCCGGAAGATAACTTTTTGCACAAATGATTGTAGAAATCCACTCCCGTATGCGGTAATTTGGATGCCCGACGCCCATACGGCCAGCGTGGCGGTCGTCAGGTTTTTAGTTTTACGGCAGGCATCCGCAAACAGCGCCAGAATGAAAGCCGCCGGCGCTGTCAGCCACCACCACGATACGCCGACGGCCAGCGCCACAACCGCCACGCCGCCCAACAGACAACACGCAGGCAGAGTGTGCACCGCTTTCAGCGAACCTTTGTGCACCAGTCCGAGATTGACGCGGGCGATGCCGAAATGGTATATCTGCTTAAAGAATTTCTTAAAACTGACCCGTCGCTTGTGGTACACAAACGCATCGCGGCATAGCGACGTGCGGAATCCTGCGCCGGCAATGCGAATAGAGAGGTCAATGTCCTCGCCGAACATATCGCGGAATCCGCCTACTTTTTCAAATACCGCCCGCGAGAAGCCCATATTAAAGGTACGCGGTTTAAACGTCTCCATTTGCCGGCCGCCGCCGCGGATACCGCCGGTGGTCAAAAACGAGGTCATCGCATAATTAATCGCTTTTTGTACGTTGCTAAATGACTCGTGAGCGGCATCGGGGCCGCCGACACAATCACTGTACTGTGTTTGCAGGTAGCGGTCGAGGTGCGCGAAATAACGTGGCGGAATCACACAGTCGGAATCGAAGAAAATAAAATAATCGCCCCGCGCCTGCTGTATGCCATAGTTGCGCCGGTAACTGCGGTCAGTGCCGGGCACATTAAAATAGCGCACGGCCAGCCGGTCGCCGTACGCGGCAGCTATCTTATCACAAGGCGATGCGGCAGCGTCTTCCACAATCAGAATCTCAAACGCTACCCCGCCTTCCTGCATCGTGAGGCTATTCAGCAACTCCGCAATTTCATCGGGACGATTGTATACCGGTATAATAATAGAGTAAAGCATCTGTTACGTATTTTTTAATGGTCAAAGATAGTGATTAATTTCGTGACGTATGGCGCACACTTCACGAAATTAAAATCACTATCTTTGTACCTCAAATGAGAGCATTGAAGGAGAGGATACAGAAGATAGTAATAATCGTGCTGGCGGCGTTGGTTGCGTTTCCGCTGTCGGCGTATTTGCTGGTTAAGTTGCCGGCGGTGCAGGGGGCGCTGGTGCATCGAATTACGGCGACATTATCGGAACGGCTCTATCCGGCGTCGGTGTCGGTAGGGGCAGTACATTATGCGTTGTTTACGCGGTTGGTGGTCGACGATGTGCTGGTTGTCGATAGGCTGGGCGACACGTTGCTGTCGGTCAAAGAGGCGTCGTTTACCTTGTCGGCGGTGAGCGTGAGGAAGAAAAAATTGACGGTCGGGCATGTGCATCTGACCGACGGCGTATTCAACCTGTACTCCTACGCGTCAGAAGAGGGGGAAACTATGACGAATATCGAAGCGATTGTCGACCATTTAAAGGACGGCGCTCGGCGCGATACGACGACGGCGTCGGCGTCGGCAGATGTTGCGTGGCAGGTAGCCGTTCGCCATCTGACGCTGAAAGATTTTCGTTTTACTTTTTGCAATCGGAAAAATCCGACGAACGACCCCGACCCTCGCGTGATTGATTTTAAGAATCTTGATCTGCGGGAAATATATATTGATGCGCGCGATTTGCGTCTGGAGCGCGATACGCTGTTTTTTGCTTTGCGCGATGTGCGTTTTCTTGAGCAAAGCGGCTACCGGCTACAGCATCTAACGGCCGAGCGCGGCCATGTGTGCGGCACACAGGCTTTTTTGAGTAATGCTGAATTGGTCGACAGCTATTCGCACCTTTATATGAAATATTATAAAATGGACTACGAAAGCGTGCGGTCGTTCAGCGATTATGAAGAGAAGGTGCGGATGGAAGCCGATTTTGACCGGGCGTATTTCTCGTTTCGGACGGTGGGGCACATGGCGAAGAATTTCCATATCAATCCGGGCTTTTACCTGACGGGCACGGTGGGCGGTACGGTGGATAACTTGCGTAGCGACCGTCTGGAAATCCGCTCGGACTCGCTGAGTACCGCACTGACCGTCAAATTCCGCTTGACCGGCCTGCCGCATATCGACGAAACGATGATGTATATTAATGTGCCGGAACTGACGAGCAATGCACGGCATCTGGCCGCGCTCCTGCAACGTTTTGCTCTGCCGGACACGCTCGACCTGTCGCCGCTGATGGCGCCGCTGGAGCGTATCCGGCTGACAGGCAATTTTACGGGACTGTACAACGATTTTGTCGTACACGGGCAACTGCATACCGGCTTGGGGCGTGCACAGTTCGACATATCCCTCACTCCCGGCAACGCCGCGCAGGGTGTACAACTGAAAGGCGACGTGCAAGCCGAACGGTTTCATGTTGGGAAATTGCTCAATGTCGACCCGACGATAGGCGAAGTGTCGGGGCAGGTGAGCGGTCGCGGAACGGTGCGACCGGCGCGTTACGGCGGCGTGCAACTGACGGCGGAAGGACGGCTGTCGCAACTCGACGTGGCCGGCTATTCGTACAGCGCCATCGACCTGAAGGGGACGGTCGACGGGCACAGCTTCGAGGGGACGGTCGATGTGGACGACCCGAACCTGCAGCTGGCTTTTTCCGGCGGCATCCGTTATCCGTCGGACGATGATACGGCATGGGTACACATGTTGGATTTCGATGCGCAGATACATCGCGCCGATTTAACCGCGCTGCAACTGAATACCCGCGATTCGGTATCCGTCCTGCAAGCGTCGGTACACGCCGATTATGAAATCTTGAACCATGCGCTCGACGGGGTCGGGAATATCGCCGTAACCGGCATACGATATACCGGACGGAATGGGGTGCAGCCTGTCGGCGACATTTGGATTACGGCTTCGCGCAAGGCATCGGTCTACCGGAATTCCCTGCGCGCCGATTTCCTGACGGTCGATTACGAAGGTGAACGTCCCTTGTCGTACTTTTTCCGGCAGGCAGTCGATGCCTTGCTCAAACAGCATTTGCCGGCGCTGGCCGGCGCTGCACCGTCCGTCCGCGATACACTGCCTGCCGTTTGCACCCTCAAAGCCGTAACGAAAAACAGCGAGGCGGTGACCGATATTATCGTTCCCGAGTTGTATATCGCCCCGAATACGGAGGCGACGCTGACACTACTGCCGGGCGACTCGCTCGCGCTGCGACTGACGTCCGGCGGACTGGCATGGCAGGCGCATCAGTGGCGGAATGTGTCGTTGGCGGTGGACAATAATCGTCGTCAAAGCCGCGCGACGCTCAAAACAGACGAGGCGCTGGCATGGGGGCAGTCGGTGCGCAATGTTACAGCACAGGCCACCGCCATGGACAATCGCCTGTGGATGCAACTGCAATACGATAATAAAACGGAGGCGACAGACCGCGGTACGCTGGCCGCCGCCATGCACTTTTACCGCGCCGCCGCCGATTCGCTCCTGAGGGCCGAGCTGCAAATCCGCCCGTCGGAAATCGTTATCACGAATAACGTATGGCGCATCGACTCGTCCGATGTGGTATTTAATGAGAAGGTGCATATCCGCCGCTTCCATGTGTCGAATGACACACAGGAAATCATGGTCGACGGCTGCCTGTCGTCGCAGGCTACCGATACGTTGACGCTGCAACTGACGAATTTCGACGTCGCCAACGTGAACTATCTCACCGGACGCGAAGGATACCTGTTCAACGGTTCGCTGTCGGGGCGGGCGCGGATGACCAGCGTGTATCGCTCGCCGCGATTCTTCGCCAACCTTCAGGCTGAAGAGGTGCTCGTCAACAACCATCGTCTGGGGCGCCTGTCGGTGCGTAGTCTGTGGGACGATGCTAACAAGCGATTCAACTTGTCGATGCGTGCGCAGAACGACGCGCATACGCTGTTTAGCCTGACGGGGAATTATGTGCCGGCAGGCAATTATGTGGACCTGACGGGTACGTTTGACCGTTTTCCGTTGGTGCATCTTGAGCCGTTGTTCGCCGGCGTACTGACGCAGGTCGAGGGTAGCCTGTCGGGGAATGCGCATCTGTACGGCAACCTGAATAATCCGGCGTTCGCGGGCGACGGCCTGCACGTCGACCGCGTGGCCGCTACGGTTGATTATCTGAAAACGCGCTATTCGTTTAGCGCGCCGGTGTGGGTCAATGCTACCGCCTTCGGCTTCACCGACGCCGAGGTGAGCGACGGCTCTGGCGGACTGGCAAGCTTGTCGGTGCAACTGAAACATCAACATTTCCGCCAGATACAATACGAGGTCGTCGCCCTCCCGCGCAACCTGTGCGTCCTGCGAACGACCGAAAAGGACAATGCGTTCTTCTACGGACGGGCATTCGCCTCAGGCCGCGCGACGATTAAAGGTCGCCCGGGCGAAACGCGATTCGATATTGACCTGCAAGCCGAGCGCCATTCGTACATCCGCATACCCGCGTCGACGCCGGCAAAAGCCAACGACGCCGGACTGCTCTCCTTCGCCGAACCGCCTAAAGATAGCATCGACGACCTCTTCGTCCGTCCTAAGAAGCAACAGACACAGTCGCCGGCCAACCTCGACATCGCCTTGAATGTACGGATAACGCCCGATACCGAAATACAAATCGAATTGGATAAACGCACCGGCGACATCATCCACAGTCACGGCAACGGTACAATTAAAATGGAAATCAACCCGGCGACCGATAAATTCAATCTCTTTGGCAACTATGTGGTCGAACGCGGCGATTACTTGTTCAGCATTCAAAATTTCAATCTTATTACCAAAAAATTCTACATCGAACAGGGTGGACGGATTTCGTTCAACGGCGACATCCGAAACACCAACCTCGACCTGACGGCACTCTATAAAACCAAAGCATCGCTGAACAGTCTGCTGTCTGACTCGTCGTCGGTAGTTACGCGCCGTCCGGTCGATTGTAAAATATACATCACCGGCAATATGCTGAATCCTGCGTTGCGATTCGATGTCGACGTGCAAAGCCTCGACGTCGAAACCCGTGCACGGGTACAAAGCGCCTTGTCAACCGAAGAAAAAATGATGCGGCAATTCCTCGCCCTGATGGTCTTCGGCACGTTCATTCCCGATCAGGAACTGACGTTCAATACCGGTGTGGCCGCGCTGGGAAGTGCTACGGAATTATTATCAAATCAAGTAAACAATATGCTGAATCAACTCAATGTGCCGCTCGACATCGGCTTTACCTACATGCCCTCGCAGCAGGGGCGCAACGAGGCATACGATATGAATTTCTCGACGCAACTGTTGAACGACCGACTGACCATCAACGGCAGCTTCGGGTCGGGAAATAGCGGCACGCAATCGTTCGCCAATGATTTCAACGCCGACATCCGCTTAAGCGAAACAGGGAAATTCTATTTTAAACTCTTTACCCGATCGGTCGACCAGTATACCGATATTATCGACAATAGCCAGCGGTACGGCATCGGACTGATGTATCAAGAGGAATTTTCCACTTTCGGGGAATTGTACTATCGGATTTTCGGACGACGGAAAAAGGATGCCGCGCCCGCCGACAACTCCCCGTCCGACACCGGCGACCCATCATCCCACATCGACAATACTCCCTCCAATGCCGGCGACACCCTCGCTCCGACGCATTATTCCAATGAAAAAAAGGAGCCCATACCATGAAAGCACAAGAATACATAATCAATCATCCCATCGTCGGCGAGGTGCACTTCAGAAAAACGCCGCGCACACGAACCGTCAGAATACTGTTGCGCCCCGACCGGAGCATAGTGGTTACGCTGCCGTCGAATGCGCCGTATGCTATGGCCGAACATTTTTTCAATGAAAAAATCGACTGGGTCGTCCGCTCCCTGGAGCGCATACAGGCCGTCAGCGAAGCCCGCCGGACGCTGTTTACGCCCGAGACGGTCTTCTATACCTATTTACGTACATTGCGCCTGCGGCCCACGAGGCGTAAAAACGTGCGCGTGCAAATGACCAATGACACGGTGCACATCTATTATCCCGCCTCCATGCCGCCCGAGAACGAGCAGTTGCAGGCGACCATCAGGCAGGCCATAGAGCATGCGTTGCTGGTGGAAGCGCACGAGGTGTTGCCGTCGCGCACCATGCAGTTGGCGGACAAGACCGGCCTGCCGTTCCGACAGCTGATGATTAAACGCGCGGCGTCGTACTGGGGTGTCTGCGCGCCGGGGAATGCCCTTGCGCTTAACATACACCTGATGCGCCTGCCGGAGCATTTGATTGATTATGTCATCCTGCACGAGCTTTGTCATACGCGGCATAAAAACCACGGCCCCGGCTTTTGGGAACTCCTCAACAGTCTCACCGACGGCCACGCAAAAGAGTACGCGAAGGAGATGAGGAACTACAGCACGCGGGAGTATTGAGGAATGAGGGATGGCCTGTGGTATAAAGCGTACGGCGTCCTGCGGAGATGAACCGATGATACGACACGCAGGTCCCGCAGGGGCGAGATGCGCATAAACGCAGGTGGTGCATGGCTAAACCTTTGGCAGTGGACAGTGAACAATATATATGTAATTATACAACAATGAACAATGAATTACTCTTTACACCACAGGCGCGCTTTGTGTTTCATGCCGCAGGCACGCTTCGGGCATTACGCTTCAGGCTTTATCCTGCAAACACGCTGCACCCTTCATCCCGCAAGTACCCTGTACGCCTTTCGCCGCAGGCAAGCCTTGTGTTTTATACATTACGCTGCCAGCACGCGTCTCCACACAAGCGCGCTATGCGCTATGCGCTTCGCGCTGCATGTTCCCACAAGCAGGTTTCACGTTTAGCGCTTCGCGCTTGGCGCTTTATGCTGCTTGCTTCACAAATGATTAATATCGACGAATAAATGAAGAAAGCATATATAGCCGTTTGCACGGCAATGCTCCTGTTTGGGATGTCGTTTGTGTGGACGACCGATTTGGTGGGGTCGACGCCGCCGTTTCCGCCGCAGAGTCTGTCGATGTTTCGGATGTGTATCGGGAGCGCGATATTGTTCCTGTTTCTGGTAACCACGCGACGATCGGTGCGGATAGCGAAAGCCGACCGGAAATGGTTTCTCCTGCTGGCGTTGTTCGAGCCGTTTATTTATTTTCTGGGCGAAAACAACGGACTGCGCATTACCCAGTCACCGTCGATCGGTGCGGTCATTCTGGCGACCGTGCCGGTATTTACGATGCTTGCCTGCTTCTACATGTTCCGTGAACGACCGACGTGGATGAATATCGTGGGGGTGTTGTGTACCATTCCCGGCGTGGGGTTGGTGATGTTCACCGGCGACTTTACGCTGAAAGTACCGTTGTCCGGCATCCTGCTACTGTTCGTAGCGTCGCTCTCCACGGCCGGTTATGCAGTCGTCATTCGCAAGCTGCATCACTATTCTGCCATCAAGATAGTCGCATTCCAGAACCTCATCGGAGCGCTCTACTTTGTACCGCTGGTACTGGCTTTCGAGCGCGATGCCCTGTCGTCCGTAGCATGGAACTGGCAGGTGGCATATCCGCTGGCGATGCTGTCGGTATGCGTTTCGGGCGTTGCATTCGTGCTATTCGTTACCTCCATCAAGCACATCGGCATTACTCAAGCGAACATGTTCTCGGCGCTCATCCCGATCATCACCACCGTCGCCGCCTTCCTGATGGGGCGCGAGACCATGAGCCTGCAACAAATCATCGGCGTAGGGGTCGTCATATTTGGGGTGATGCTGTCTCAAAAGAAGTAGGAGTCATATTAAATGTAAACGAAGGTAGCCGGAAGTGTGGGATAAAAGGCGCTAATACGGTAAGGAACTGGCGGGCGTTGATCAGGAGGCATTAAAAAAAACATCGGATTGCCACCATTGGGCAATATTGCAGCGGAAGGAGGTGTAGTGTGAGCGCATGGTTGTCCCCCGCTGGCGGGGGTGCCGACAGGCGGGGGTGGATTTAACTAAGAACTAAGAGTTAAGAACTAAGAGTTCCTCTGAGCCTCCCTGTGTACCTCCGTGCCCCTCTGTGTAATTTTGGGAAAGCTTTGGGCAATGCTACACAGAGAGACACGGAGGCGGCACAGAGGGACACAGAGGGGCGCCCCTACTTTTTTACACATTTTTTTGGTCGGTTTTCAGAAAAAGCATATCTTTGTCATCGCTTCTTTGACATCTGTGATTTTTGATTAAATTAGTGATTTAATCAAAATCCCTTTTTTCTTTTTCCACTCCCTCATTTTTAATTTCTTCTGCTGTCCGGCGTTCGTTTTTTTTCCGGCGTTTTTTTTTGGTTACTTCATTTTTATAAT